>JABDKZ010000312.1 GCA_013001935.1 Maribacter sp. | reverse complement strand
CAGCGACAATAGAAAAATCGACAGGTATGCATGAATTTGCCTGCATGCAATTGCATAATACCTTGATGGGCAGGGGAGATATTATCAAGGAGACTACCCTAGAGATTTTTAATACTAAGGATCATGCAGAATGGAATGAAGTTCCAGTGGTATCCTTAAACCATCAGGAAGTTCCTGCAACTACTGTCGATTTATGGGATAGTTTTGATCGTTCTATAGGTCATCATTTCAATATGTCTATTGACCTGAATGCTTGTACAGGATGTGGTGCTTGTGTAATTGCATGTAGTGCTGAAAACAATGTTCCTGTGGTAGGGAAACAAGAGGTAAGACGGTCCAGGGATATGCATTGGTTGCGTATAGATAGGTATTATTCTTCTGAAGATACTTTTGAGGATGATAATGTCAAAAAAGATGAGTTCAATGGCTTGTCTGGTGATAAGGGTTCATTGGGTGGTTTTGGTGAATTGGAGGATCCTGCTACAAATCCACAGGTAGCTTTCCAACCTGTAATGTGTCAACATTGTAATCATGCGCCTTGTGAAACAGTTTGTCCGGTTGCTGCAACATCACACGGTCGTCAAGGACAAAACCAAATGGCATATAACAGATGTGTAGGTACAAGGTATTGTGCTAATAACTGTCCTTATAAAGTTCGAAGGTTCAATTGGTTCTTATATTCAGACAATAACGAGTTTGATTATCATATGAATAATGACCTTGGTAAAATGGTAATTAATCCAGATGTTACTGTAAGGTCAAGAGGTGTTATTGAAAAATGTTCTTTGTGTATTCAAAAAACGCAGAAGACTATTCTTGATGCTAAAAGAGATGGTAGGGCCATAAAAGATGGTGAATTCCAAACCGCTTGTTCAATGGCATGTAGTAATGGGGCTATTGTATTTGGCGATGTTAATGATAAGTCAAGTGAGGTGGCCGAGTTGAAGGAGAGTGATAGAATGTATCATTTATTGGAGAGTGTTGGGACAAAACCAAATGTATTTTATCATGTGAAAGTGAGAAATACAAACGAAGCATAAAAATATTATTTAGCAAAGTAACTTAACAAAAATTATGGCGTCGCATTACGAAGCACCTATACGAAAACCCCTAGTACTTGGAGACAAAGGCTACCATGATGTAACGGTAGATATTGCCGCTCCAGTTGAGGGAAGAGCCAATAAGCATTGGTGGATTGTTTTTTCCATTGCTTTGGCAGCATTCCTTTGGGGAGTTGGTTGTATAATATATACTATTTCTACTGGTATTGGGACTTGGGGTTTGAACAAAACCGTAAACTGGGCTTGGGATATCACCAACTTTGTTTGGTGGGTAGGTATTGGTCATGCCGGAACCTTGATTTCTGCTGTTCTCTTACTTTTTAGACAAAAATGGAGAATGGCGATAAACCGCTCAGCAGAGGCAATGACCATCTTCTCGGTTATACAGGCTGGATTATTTCCGATTATTCATATGGGTCGTCCTTGGTTGGCGTATTGTGTATTACCCATCCCTAACCAATTTGGATCTTTATGGGTCAACTTTAACTCGCCATTACTTTGGGATGTATTTGCTATTTCTACGTATTTGTCGGTATCCTTGGTATTCTGGTGGACAGGATTGTTGCCTGACTTCGCTATGATCAGGGATAGGGCCGTTCTTCCTTTTCAGAAGAAAATATATAGTCTTTTAAGTTTTGGCTGGACGGGGCGTGCCAAAGATTGGCAACGTTTTGAGGAAGTTTCATTGGTATTAGCAGGTTTGGCTACTCCATTGGTACTATCAGTACATACGATTGTATCTTTTGATTTTGCCACATCGGTAATTCCGGGATGGCATACGACCATATTTCCTCCCTATTTTGTTGCAGGTGCCGTTTTCTCAGGATTTGCTATGGTGAATACCTTGTTGATCATAATGAGAAAAGTGTGCAGTCTTGAGGCATATATTACCGTTCAGCATATAGAGCTTATGAATATAGTTATCATGATTACCGGTACAATAGTTGGTTGTGCCTATATCACTGAGTTATTCATGGCTTGGTACTCTGGTGTTGAATATGAGCAATATGCTTTCTTAAATAGGGCTACCGGGCCTTATTGGTGGGCCTATTGGGCAATGATGAGTTGTAATGTGTTTTCACCGCAATTCATGTGGTTCAAAAAATTGCGTACAAGTATCATGTTCTCTTTCTTTATTTCCATTATCGTGAATATAGGAATGTGGTTCGAGCGGTTTGTTATAATCGTAACATCTTTACATAGGGATTATTTACCTTCTTCATGGAGTATGTTTTCCCCAACCTATGTAGATATTGGGATATTCATCGGTACTGTTGGCTTCTTTTTCTTGCTATTCTTGTTGTACGCCAGAACATTCCCGGTAATTGCGCAAGCTGAGGTTAAAACTATTTTGAAATCTTCAGGAGAACGTTATAAAAAGCTTAGGGAGGCCGGTAAGCCATTATACGAAATCAGCGGTACTACTGCGGTTAAGGAAAATATTGAAGAAGCCCAAGAGGATGAGGAGGAAACAGTTGAAGATACGACTAAAAGCGTATCTAACTTGCTCGATTCCTTAGGAACTTTCGATGCAAGCAAAGATACTGCCGATGATCTTAAGAAGGTTAAGGGAATTGGTCCCCAAATGGAGAAAACCTTAAACCAGATAGGTATTTTTACCTTTGCTCAGGTAGGTCGCATGACAGAGAACGAATATAACTTGTTAGACTCAATTACCAAATCGTTCCCAGGAAGGGCACAACGCGATGATTGGGCAGGGCAGGCAAAGAAATTAAATAACAAGCAGTAGGATATGGCATCTAAACGTATACATGCATATTATAATGATGACGACGTGCTAATGCATGCCGTCAAAAAGGTAAAAGACGCCAAACACCATATCGAGGAAGTATATTGTCCATTTCCTGTTCACGGTCTGGATAAAGCTATGGGTCTAGCACCCACAAGAATAGCCATCACTTCTTTCATATACGGTTGTGTTGGTCTTATCGTTTCTATTGTGATGATGAACTATATCATGATTCAAGATTGGCCCCAAGATATTGGAGGGAAACCAAGTTTTAGCTATTTGGAAAACATGCCAGCCTTTGTGCCGATTATGTTTGAGATGACCGTATTCTTTGCCGCGCATTTAATGGTGATAACATTCTACTTGAGAAGTAGATTGTGGCCATTTAAAAATGCAGAGAACCCTGATGTAAGAACAACCGACGACCATTTCGTAATGGAACTGGCAATTCATGATAATGAAAAGGAATTAAAGAATTTATTGATGGATACCGGTGCTGTCGAAATCAATGTTTCAGAAAAGTAGTCATAAGATGATGAACAGTATTATAAAATTAGGAATTGCATTTGTATTCGTACTTCTCGTATCGGCTTGTGCGGATAAGGATAGGCCAAACTATCAATACATGCCTAACATGTATGAACCTGTAAGTTACGAGGCTTATCAGAAAGTAGAATTTCTTCCTGAGGGAACATCGGCAATGAACCCTGCCGAAAATACCATTCCGAGAGGTTTTATGCCCTATGATATCGAAAACACAATGGAAGGAAAGGAGCTCGCAAGGCTCAGAGAAAGTCCATTGGATTCTTTGAACAGTGAATTTAACTTGGCAAAGGGGAAAGAGCTTTATGACATCTACTGCGCAATTTGCCACGGCAACAAGGGAGATGGTCAAGGTACATTAGTCAAAAGGGAGAAGATTCTTGGTGTACCTAGTTATGCGGATGCTGCTCGAAATATAACCGTAGGGACTGCAAATCACGCAATTTATTATGGCTTGAACGCAATGGGATCACATGCTTCGCAATTGAGCCATGAAGAACGCTGGCAGGTGTCGGAATATGTTATGAAATTGAAACAAGATTTATAAAATAATACATAGATTAAGATATGTACACGTTTTCAAATAGACTAAAAATTGCTTCAATCATATTAATGGTTGTTGGTGCATTGGGTATAGGTGTTGGTTTTATGTCAGCCCCTACCACTGTTGAAGAGGCTAAGGTCATGGTTGCTAGCCATGATGATGGCCATGGTGATGCCCATGCCGCTTCTGATACCCATGGTGAAGAAGCGCATGATGACAGCCACGATGCAGCACATGATGAGCATGTACTGCACCAATTGCAAAATAAACCTTGGGCGGCATTATATGTTGCGGCCTTTTTCTTTTTTATGATTGCGTTGGGGGCCCTGGCTTTCTATGCGGTTCAAAGGGCATCTCAGGCCGGATGGGCACCTTTGTTATTTCGAGTGATGGAAGGTATTACGGCGTATTTGGTGCCAGGCGGAATTATTGTTTTTGTAATTTTAGTTCTATCGGTAATGCATATGAACCATCTGTTCGTTTGGATGGATGCTGATGTTGTAGCACATGATAAACTTTTACAGGGGAAAGCAGGCTTTTTAAATCCAACATTCTTTTTGGTTCGGGCTGTTATTTTCTTAGGTGGGTGGATTCTCTACAGGGAATACTCAAGAAAATTATCTTTAAAACAGGACGAATCGGATGATAATAAAAGTTTTAAATTGAATTTTAAAATTTCTGCGGGATTCCTGGTATTTTACTTAATATCAGAATCTATGATGTCTTGGGATTGGATTATGAGTGTAGATCCGCACTGGTTCAGTACCTTGTTTGGCTGGTATGTTTTTGCGAGCATGTTCGTTTCTGGTATTACTGTAATAGCTATGGTTACCATTTACTTGAAATCCAAAGATTATTTGCCGGAGGTAAATGACAGTCATATTCATGACTTGGCAAAATTTATGTTTGGCATCAGTGTTTTTTGGACCTACCTTTGGTTTTCGCAGTTCATGCTTATCTGGTATTCGAATATACCCGAGGAAGTAACGTATTTTGTGACTCGAATAGAGGATTTTAAACTGCCTTTCTTCGGAATGGTTGTGATGAACTTTGTATTGCCCTTATTATTGTTGATGAACAGTGATTACAAAAGAATCAATTGGTTCGTTATTATGACTGGTATCATAATCTTGGCAGGACACTATATAGATGTCTTCAATATGATTATGCCATCGACTGTTGGTGACCAATGGTCAATCGGAATTCCTGAAATCGGGTCTGTACTTTTCTTTGCCGGCTTGTTCATTTTCTGGGTATTCAGGGCATTGACAAAAGCACCTCTTCAACCTAAACGAAATCCGTTTATTGAAGAGAGTAGACATTTCCATTA
>JABDKZ010000304.1 GCA_013001935.1 Maribacter sp. | reverse complement strand
AAAAAGGCCAAGGTATCACGTGCCACTATTTACCGTTACTATTCAAATATAGATGTGCTTTCTGCCGAAGCAGGACTGGACCTCAACACTGAAAGTCCAGAGACTATAATCAATAATCTCAAACATTTAGATATCCAAGAACAACTAGTGGCGATACAAGCCTACTTTAATCAACTTACGGTAGACCACGAAGCAGCCTTCCGCAAATACCTGAGCATTGTATTAGCATCAGATTCCCATATAGCAAAAAGAGGAGCGCGTAGGCCCAAGACCCTACAAATGGCCTTGGCCCAAAATAACTTGGGACTTGATGAGGCCCAATGCCAAAATCTCATCCATATTGCCACTGTACTTATGGGCATAGAAGCCTTTGTCGTTACCAATGATGTATGCGGTCTATCTAAACAAGACGCAATGAAAACCTTGCAATGGGGACTTGAAATGGTATTACATGGGATTATGGCGACAAAGCTTTGATTTACAAGTGTAATCAAGAAAAGATACCGGGACTTTTATAGTTATTTATGCTACATTTGATACTACTTATCTTAAATTGACAAGTCCTATGAAATCCAGAATACTTTGGTTCTCCCTAGTAACAGTTGCCCATATTTTTACATCCCAAGCGCAGGATTATCCGAGCACGCCTCCTGAAGTTTCACCCATGCCCATGAAGCCGGAAATGACTGAGATTTGGGAGCCCGAGGTACCTGTTGTGACTCCAGCCAAAATGCTGGGTAATGCGCCATCGGATGCAATCATTCTTTTTGATGGTTCTAATTTAGACCAATGGGTAAGCAAAGATGACCCCACAAAGCCAGCTCCGTGGAAAATCGTTGAGAATGACCATATGGAAGTAGTGCCAGGAACAGGGTATATACAGACCAAAATGAAATTTGGGGATTGTCAATTACACCTTGAATTCAGTGCACCAGATGAGGTACAAAGTGTAGGCCAAGGTCGAGGTAATAGTGGCGTATTTTTCCAGGATCGCTATGAACTCCAGATTTTAGATTCTTATAACAGCCGTACCTATCGCAACGGGCAGGCGGCGAGTATTTATAAGGACCATGCCCCATTGGTAAACGCCATGCGAAGTCCTATGGAATGGAATACCTATGACGTGGTCTATACAGCTCCCAGATTCAAAGAAGATGGTCGTCTGGATTCACCTGCACGCATCACTGTTTTCCATAATGGAGTGTTGGTACAGAACAACGTAACCATCAACGGTCAGACGTATTACATTGGTCTACATAACTACCCCGAGGCCCATGGCGATGATGTGATTTCGCTGCAAGACCATGGGAACAAGACCCAATTCCGCAATATCTGGCTGCGAAAACTATAGGCCTAGCTTGAGAAATCAAGAATATAATGCCTTAAAATGGGCAACATGGGTTATAAGTTGAAGGATTTATTGGTCGAAATTGAGCAATTCTTCCGTAACTTAATCTTTCGTTTAGCAATACATAAATTTGTTTTAGTCTTCGAAAACAATCAAAACATGAATAAAGTACAAGCCTATGCGGCCCAAGAAGTTGGAGGTAAATTAAACGCGTTCACCTACGAACTTCCTGAATTGGGCAGCGAAGAGGTAGATATAAAAGTGCATTATTGTGGCATTTGCCACTCTGACCTTAGTATGCTCAACAACGAATGGGGCATGACGCAATATCCTTTTGTTCCCGGTCATGAAATTGTCGGTGAGGTTTTGGCGGTGGGCAACGAAGTCAAAAATCTGGAACCAGGTAATTTAGTGGGTTTAGGTTGGAATTCCGCCTCCTGTATGCATTGTGATCAGTGTATGAATGGCAGTCATCATCTTTGCAATACTGTGGAAGGCACCATTGTCGGCCGCCATGGAGGTTTTGCCGATCAAGTAAGAGGACATTGGTCATGGGCCATTCCGTTACCGGAAGGCATTGACCTCAAAAAAGCTGGGCCATTGCTATGTGGCGGTATTACAGTATTTAATCCCATAATTTTGGCTGGCGTAAAAGCGACAGACCGTGTAGGTGTCATCGGCATTGGCGGCTTGGGCCATATGGCTTTGAAGTTCTTAAATAAATGGGGCTGTGAAGTTATAGCCTTCAGTTCAAACCCTGACAAGAATGATCAAATACTTGCTATGGGTGCGACCAAGGTCATAAATTCAAGAAATCCGGAGGAGCTCGAAAGTATAGCCGGTAGTTTGGATTTTATTTTAAATACGACTAACGTTAGTTTAGACTGGAATTCGTATTTGACCGCACTTGGTCCCCAAGGCAAATTTCACACCGTAGGTGCAGTATTAGAACCTATGGCCATACCAGCTTTCTCGCTAATTATGGGCGAAAAAACAGTTGGAGGAAGTCCCTTGGGAAGTCCTGCTCTAACTCGCACCATGTTGGAATTCTGTGTACGCCATGATATTTATCCCATGGTGGAGGAATTTCCCATGACGGAAGTGAATAAGGCCATGGATCATTTGGAAAAAGGGAAGGCACGGTATCGTATTGTTCTAAAGGTTTAATAAACCATCAATAATGGATCTGATTGAAAATTGGACGGCCATCAGAAAGCATTTTAGTCATAGTTTTGGCTCTAGCTTGCATGTGTCAATAGCGTCGGTCGATGCGAATAATGCCCCAACGGTAACTCCAGTAGGTACCGTATTCCTTAATAAGGATCAAACCGGATTCTATTTTGAGAAGTTCGTTTCAACACTTCCCAAACATGTAGCACACAACAACCAAATCTGTATTTTGGCGGTAAATAGCGGTAAGTTTTTTTGGTTGAAATCATTGTTCAAAGCCCGGTTTGATGCCTATCCGGCCTATAGACTGTACGGCACCCTCGGTCAACGAAGGGAAGCTACCCAAGCAGAAATCAGGGCCTTGGAACGTAGGATGAAATTGACCCGTAGCTTAAAAGGGCATAAATATCTTTGGAACGATATGACGAAAGTTCGTGAAATTCGTTTTAACAGAGGCGAACAGATCAACATCGGGAAAATGACCCAAAAACTATAATTGCTCCTTGATTTATTTTTTAGTTGCTGGCCAAATACAATTGTACCAGGAGCAAAGTATCCATATAAGCATGGGCCAACACCAATATCCAAAGTCGCTTTTTCAATTTAAGATAACAAATGCCTAAGACCAGACCCATACATCCAGTCTGCACTACACCCATAGGTCCCCAACTGTAATGGACCAAGCCAAAGATAATGGCACTTATGATCACCGCAACGATTCTTGCCTTTTTGGTATCCATGCCCAGTTCAGAAATACGATTGATCAAAAATGCCCTATAAATGACTTCTACCCCAAAGGACGAAACAATATAGACCCCAATAAGGGAAAGAATCAGCATCCCTAAATTGTTCTTCAAATAGGCATAATTCGTCAAATCGGTACTTTCGGGAATGCCTGTAATATTGGCCATTATAATAGACCCAATGATAAAGCCTGCAACTGCCAAAATAAAAACCAAAAGTGATAGCAAGAAAACCCGAAGAGCAGCCTTGAAACTCATTTTCTTAAAGCCTAATCCGAAATCTTGCCAACTTTCACCCCGCAGCTTAAGACCTAACCAAACTAGTAGCAACATCGCGATATTGGCCGCCCATAACACTCCTTGGTTATAAAGAAGGTTATCGCCATCTGGCTGTAGGAAAAGCTTGATGATGATAAAAGCCAAAAGAAACACCGCCAACAACTCGCAAATTTTCACGATGTAATTTGTTCTAAGGAGATTTCCAAGTTTTTCCATGGCTTAGGTTATAAGACGTTATTCTTTTTGAAACCATAAATCCCGTACCCGGCCCGTTGTTACATTTATACCAATTATCCCGTTGGTATTATCACGTACAAATTGCAGTTGAACACCTGCTGGATTATTAAAATAATCGGCTTTGATCATCTTATTTGGAATATCGCTATTTCTGCGATGTTTGGCCATCAATACACCGTTGAAAACTGTGAACAAGTACCGGGTATCTAATTCCTCGCTAAAAAATGAGCCTTCGTACTGCTTCAAATCTACCTTGCTAGGTTCTACATATTCATAAGCCTCTGCGATAAAATCCGGTTGGTTTTCTTGGACCACAATCATTCTGTCCTTTCCTTCTTCGGTTTTGAACTCAACAGTGACCAAGCCGGGAACATTCAGCATCATGAACTTCTTCTTTGCAATCGCCGCAAGTGGGGTTTCGTTTGTTCCTCCCCTATTATATCTTAGGGTATCCTTCTTTACATAAATCCTTCTTGAGAGTGCTGATTCCTCATTCCAAAAATAATTTTCGAATGCTGTAAGCGCTTTGGAACTAAGATTAATGGTCTTTGGTTCCTTTACTTTTTTGGAAACCTTTGGTGCTTCCACTTCCGAAGTCAAAAATAAATCGGCAACTTGCAAAGACAAGGCGGCAGGGTTTGATTTGGAAAAATTACTAAAAACAGAAATCGCAATATCCTGATCTGGAAATCTACCCAAATAGGAACGGTATCCGGCATCGGCACCACCATGCTGAATCTGCTTTATTCCTTTATAGGGTGTTACGAATTGCCCGTAGGCACCATTGAACGTTTTACCATTGTTCAGGACAGCCAACGTATTCATCTGCTCAACTATTGGTTTTATTTGCACTGAAGGCCTGTTCAAATGATGCCCCCATAGACTCAAATCCTCAACAGTTGTAAATAAACTGGTAGCCCCTACATTAGCAAAACTCAGTACACTTTTCTTATATCCCGTTTTAGTGGGTTCATAGGAGTATGCCCTATTCCGAACAATTCGTTCATGGTCATCATAGAACTGGGAATTATTCATTTGTAAGGGCTCGAAAATATTTTCTTTTGTAAATTGATAAAATGTTTTTCCCGAAATCCTAGCCACAACTTCAGCCAATAAGGTAAATCCCGTATTACAATAGTTGTATTCTTCCCCTGGGTCGAAATTCAATGCTTTTTGTTTAGCGACCAGTTTGAGGATATGCTCTTTAGTAATCACATCATCATTACGCCAACCTGCCATACTGAGTAAATCCCACTGATCCCGCATACCGCTGGTATGGGTAGCCAAGTGACGAAGGGTAATGGGTTTTCCAAAATCGGGCACTTCGGGAATGTATTTTCGAATATCATCATCAAGTGAGAGTTTTCCCTCTTCTGCTAAAAGTAAAATTGAATACACCGTAAACTGCTTAGAAACCGAGGCTACATGAAAAATGGTTGAAGGGGTAACCGGGATATCGTATTCCATATTGGCACTGCCATAACCTTTTTTAAAAATTATTTCCCCATTTTTAATAACAGCCACTGCCGCTCCTGGCTTCTCTACACCATCAAAATCCTTAAAGATTTTATCGATAGATTCCTCAACAACACTTTCAATCCTGATTGGATTTGCACTTTGGGCCGGTAGCTGGCTTGCTGTGACTAAGAGAAAAATGAAGCCTAATTGGTGGATGACCTTTGTTAAATGTTTCATTATTACTTTTTTTAATAAATGAGATTATTGTCAGGGTAAGATATTGAAAATAAGTTCATTTTGGCCAACCTTTAATTCGTTATATTTGATAGTTTAGGTTTCACCGGTTTGAGTTCTCTTAATACTGTATAATACAACCCCATATGAAGAAGTTAGCATCCCGTATTCCGATTTTCCTTTTGTTTTTACTTCTGGTGATTTTTCAGTCGGAATGCTTATCGGCACAATCCCAAAATGCTGCAAATTATACTCAATTGATCGATTTGTTCAAAGAATGGCGTGCCTTTGAAAAACCGCCACTTCGAAAAGGAGCTCCTGATTACACGGCTGAAACTTTTGAAAAACGTTGGCCTACATTCAAGAAATTGCAGGCCAAATTACTTGCCATGGATGTTTCGGGCTGGCCTGTTGAAGAACAAGTAGACTGGAACATTGTAAAATCAGAAATGAACGGCTATGATTTCAACCATCGTATTTTAAAGCCTTGGGCACGAGATCCAGCCTTTTATAAATCGCTCTGGATGTATCGTAGCGATGTCCCTGCTCATGAGGGCCCCACACATCACGGTACTACTGAAATATGGACTTATGAATTTCCATTAGACAAAACCGAAAAAGTCAGATTGTTGAGTGAGCTTTATGTCATTCCATCCTTAAACGAACAGGCAAAACTAAATCTCACTGGGAACGCCAAAGAGCTCTGGATCGCTGGTATACGTGAAATACAATTCCAGAGTGAAAATCTGAAACTAGTATTGCAATGGCCCGATATTAAGAACGATACAGATTTGACGTTGGCAATGCAGACCGCGATTGAATCTACCGATAGCCTAGTGGTTTGGTTACGGGAAGAAGCGCCATCAAAAACAGGCCCTTCGGGTATTGGCAAGGAAAACTATACCTGGTATCTACAGAATGTACATATGGTTCCCTTAACCTGGGACGATGAAGTGATGCTTCTAAAACGGGAGTTGGCCCGTGCTTGGTCTTCCTTAAAATTGGAAGAACACCGAAACCGAAATTTGCCACAACTTATCGATGCGAGCTCGCCAGAAATGTATTCGGCAATGGCCGAAAAATCAGCCCAAAGTCTGCTTGATTTTTTGGAAAAGGATGAAATGGTCACCGTTAAGGATTATTTTGAACCAGCTTTACGACCCCATATGGGAAAATACATCCCAGCTGAGCAACGTAATTTCTTCTGGATTGTGACCCATTATGACCCAAGACCACTCTATTCCCATTTTTACCATTGGTTTGAATTGGCACGAATGGATACAGAGCCCCATAAAAGTGAAATCCGCCGTGGACCCTTATTATACAACATTTTCGATTCTCGCAATGAAGGTACGGCCACTGCCGTGGAAGAAATGTTCATGCATGCAGGCTTGTATGAAGACAACCCCAGAGCTCGGGAACTGGTGTATATTATGATAGCCCAACGTGCCGCAAGGGGATTAGGGTCCCTATACGCCCATG
>JABDKZ010000303.1 GCA_013001935.1 Maribacter sp. | reverse complement strand
ATCTAAAGCATAGGCCATTTGAAGCATTGTAATATTTAAATTAGCCGGGATTGGTGAAAACTTTATTTTCTGAAAAGATTGGTTCAATCCATTGAACAATAACAATTTTCCAGATAATACCTCCCCTATTCCAGTCAGGACTTTAACCGTTTCCAGTGCTTGCAAATTGCCCACAATTCCCGGGGTAATACCAAGTACCCCATGCTCATTGCAATCAGGTAATTCATTAGCCGATGGCATATTTGGAAAAAGACAGCGATAGGTAGGGCCCCCTAGATAGTTAAAAACACTTACTTGGCCTTCAAAACTATGCAGGGCACCATAAACAAAAGGTTTTTTTAAGATAACACAAGCGTCATTGATCAAATAACGTGTCGGGAAATTATCGGATGCATCAACAACCAGATCATAATCCTTTATTATGTCCAAAGCATTATCCCGGATTAAAAAAGTTTTTAAAGCAATTAGGTTCGTGTCCGAATTCTGCTTCTGCAACTTTTTAATCGCAACAGTAACTTTTGATTGCCCAATATCATTTTCATTATACAGAACCTGTCGATGTAAATTTGATATGGATACCTCATCAATATCTACAATACCCAAAGTACCGACCCCCATCGCGTTTAGATAGGTTAATACCGGTATTCCCAATCCACCAGCACCGACGACCAAAACCTTGGACTGGGCCAGTTTTAGTTGGCACTCAGGTCCGAAGTCCTTTAAGATGGTTTGTCTTTTGTAACGCTCCAAATTCATGTCAGGCCAATTTCGTCATCACTTCTTTAAATTCTACCTCAGAATTCGCATTCATTAAAACTTGTGCATTTTCAGGAAAAACCAAATGCGCATCGTTCCTGATCAGGAATTTGCGAGGACAGCTACCATTTCCGCTTTCAAGATATGGAATCGCCGCTGTAAGTGCACTAGGTTCCCAAATAGCACAGAGCGGTTCTGGCAACGGGTTTTCTTTTTGTGCAAAAGCCGTGGCGGCGGCACTCCCCTTTCGAGCTTTGATCAAATCTCTCAATGATTTTTCATCAATCAAGGGTAAATCGCAGGCTAACACCAACCATGCAACATCAGGATTTTTTTTATGTGCAGATAAAATTCCATTGAAAGGTCCTCTAAAAACATCATCATCGATTATAGTTCTGAAAGTTGATGGTATGCCACCAAGTTGTTCTTCTCGAATACTCATAAAAGTCTTAGAACAAACCTTTTCCAATAAATTATAGAGATATTCACGCTGTGGTTTTCCGTGGTAGGCAATTAGTCCTTTATCCTTACCCATGCGGGTGCTCTTTCCTCCAGACAGTACCAAGCCATATATTTTATCTGCTAAAATCATTTTTGCCTCCTGTTTTTTGTTCCAACTGAATGTTTGAAATTAAAATATCATGGGACAACGCCTTACACATATCATATATGGTAAGGGCACTTACCGAAACTCCGGTCAATGCCTCCATTTCAACCCCTGTTCGTTCATTACATTTTACCTTGCAAACTATATGTAATGTGTGATTCACTGGTTCAATATCGATATGTACTTTCGAAAGTTTAAGTTGATGACACAGTGGAATCAATTCAGAAGTTTTCTTTACTGCCTGAATACCTGCAATGACAGCAGTCTGTATGATGCTTCCTTTTGTTCCTAGAAAATCCCGGGCAGCCAGGGTTTCAAAAACTTCTTGCGGAAATTGTACATAACCCGATGCAGTAGCGGTCCGTATTGTACTACTTTTATTTGAAACATCGACCATAGAAGCATTTCCCGCTTCATCAATATGTGAAAGTTCCTTGCTCATTTATCCCCCAATTGTGGTCATTGAATTAGCAAAAACACCTTTGTGTTTTTGTTGCGCTTCAAAACCTGTTTTAGCCCTGCTTCCTATAGCTTTTAAAATCTGCTCCTTTACTTTTTCCTCAGATGCCTCACTTCGCAAAATATCCCGAATATTCATACAGGCTTTGGCATATAAGCAGGTAATCACATCGCCTGTGGCCGTAATACGCAATCGATTACAACTACCACAAAAGGTACGGCTAAAAGAAGGTATAACTCCAAAAGTGCCCTTAAAACCTGGTATTTTATAATTGATGGATGTTGATGTTTCTTCTGAGGCTAATTTTTCATAATTAGGATGGGCTTCTTTGATGTATGCTAAAATACGCTTGTAGTCCCAAGAAATTCCATCAAATTCACGCGACCCTCCGTTAAAGGGCATTTCTTCCAAATAGCGAACAGAAACGTCATAATGCTTGCTTAAATCCAACATTGGAAGTATATCTTCGGTATTCTGGCCTTCGAGTGCGATAAAATTGATACGCACCTTAAAGCCTTCCGTAATTAATCTTAAAACATTGTTATGCACAATATCATACTGGTCGCGCCGGGTTATTTTTTGGAACGTAGCACGATTTATAGCATCCATACTAATATTGATGTTCATAATACCCAATGCCTTGAGTTCATCGATATGTGGGCCGATAAGGGTAGCATTTGTCGTAACGGATATTTCGTTAAGGCCTTCCATTTTAGAAAGATTACGAAGCAATACCATCAAATCTTTACGGACAAAGGGCTCACCACCTGTTATCCTAATTTTATCAATACCTTGGGAAACTAATATTTCACTTAGCTTGGACAACTCTGCAATCGTAAAAAGTTTATCATTTTGAGAAAAATCTATACCCTCTGCGGGCATACAATAGTTGCAGCGCAGATTGCAACGGTCGGTAACCGCTAAACGTAAATAATTAATCTTTCTATTGTAATTGTCTATCAACATATTTTAAGGATGGGCGGATACCCAAACAGTTTTGTTTTTGAATACTTCTTTTTTCCAAATGGGCACGGTTTCCTTCAACGTATCAATTAAAAACTTACACGCTTCAAAGCACTCCGTTCTGTGGGCAGCAGAAACACCTACTACTACTACAGCTTCCTGAACTTTTTTCAATCCAACAGCATGTCGGATCACAACCTTATTAAGCGGCCATTTGGAAGATGCCTGATCTGCAATTTTCCTCATTTCGCTCAAGGCCATCGTTTTATAGGACTCAAATTCCAAAGATACAACCGCCTCCTTATTTGTGAAATCCCTTACAGTACCCACAAATACGCAAATTCCTCCGCTAGCGGCATCTGATAATTCATCATATACTACCGCAGTATCTATCTTGTCTACAATTTCAATAATTGGTTTCTGCATTAACCTCCGCTTACTGGTGGAATTATAGCAATTTCATCATTGCTTTGCAAAGGTACATCAATAGTAGCATATTCACCATTAACAGCGACAGCTAGTGACGACAATTTGCTTAATTCCGGATAGGAACTATTCATAAAATGCATTAATTCACTGACTGAATTGGGTTTCTCTTTCAATGCCGATAAGTCCAAGCTAGATTTGCCCGTAATATCCTTTGCAATTCCAAAAAGCAATACTTCCATAATTAACCTATCATTTCTTTCTTGCCCATTTGATCAACAAAGGGCTGTTTGTACAATCTAGTGCCTGTCGCCTTGTTTATTGCTATCGCTATGGCAGCACCTGCCGGAGGCAAGGCGGGTTCACCCAAGCCTGTTGGGCTTAAAGTGTTCTTCACAAAATAAGTTTCTACCTCTGGTGATTCCTTCATTCGGATTAATCGATACTTATTGTAATTGTCGCTATTCGGTGCCCCCTTATCAAAGGTGAAATTGCCA
>JABDKZ010000267.1 GCA_013001935.1 Maribacter sp. | reverse complement strand
GCTCCGAACATTTCCTTTAAGGAACCATTTTTTGCAGCTTCAACCACTTCTGAAACTGTTATTTTACGAACCTCCATGGGGATACCCTCATCTTTGGCAATTTCCAAAATGCTCTTTCTAGTAATTCCATCAAGAATTCGGTCACTCGTAGGTGCCGTAATCAAGGTGTCATTTATTCTGATGAAAATGTTCATTGCACCAGCTTCTTCTATATATTCATGCGTATTATCATCGGTCCAAATGACCTGGTTATAGCCTTTTTCAATAGCTAATTGGGTTGGGTAAAATTGTCCGGCATAATTGCCTCCAGCTTTTGCATATCCAACTCCTCCATTGGCCGACCTAGAATAGGTTTCTTCAATCAATACCTTAACCTTTCCAGAAAAATAGGCTCCTGAGGGTGCACAGGCAATTATGAACGTGTATTCATCTGCCGGGGAAGCATGAAAGCCGTTACCTGATGCAAATATAAAGGGTCTTATATACAAGGAACTACCAGCTCGTTTAGGAATCCATTCCTTTTCCAATCTTAAGAGCTCGGTCAGACCATCCATAAAATATTCTTCCGGTAATTCGGGTATGGCCAATCTTTTGGCAGAAATGTTCAATCGCTTGCAATTATCATGGGGACGAAAAAGCCAAACTTCATCATTATCGTCCTTATAGCCTTTCATACCTTCAAAAATAGACTGTCCGTAATGAAATATTTTTGCAGACGGGTCAAGTGTAATTGGCTGATAAGGTTTAATCTCAGGCGGTTCCCAAGTACCATTTCTGTATTTACATACGAGCATGTGGTCTGTAAATACTGTTCCAAATGTAAGATTATCAAAATCTACTTTGTCAATTTTGGAACTTTGGGTCTTTTCAACTTTCAGGTTCTTTGTACGGGTCTCCATCGCATTACATGTTTATCGAATAAAATTAGAAAAATATCGCAAGCCGTTCTTCTTTTTTTCTTTAAAAATGCCCATTTTTACAACAGATTTCAAAAATTTAGGAATTATGAAAGGTTTTAACATTTTAGTTGTGTTTTTGGTATTGGTTTTCTCGTGTAAAGGGCAAGAATCTAAGCAAGAAGCTATTTCAAAAGGTCAAGATACCCAGGTTCTGACCTCTTTTGGTGATAAAATAGTGGCCGATGGCAGCGTCTCAAGTCTAGAAATGACGAAAAACTACAATAGCATGGCCGTGGCAGATACCTTGCAATCTAAGTTTAAGGCTGTGGTTAAAGAGGTTTGTCAGGAAAAAGGTTGTTGGATGAAAGTTGAGCTGGATGGCGGTGAGGAAGCCATGGTACGGTTTAAGGATTATGGGTTTTTTATGCCCAAGGATATTGCCGGGAAAGAAGTTATAGTTAATGGTTTGGCCTTTGTAGAGGAAATGAGTGTTAAAGATCAAAGGCATTATGCTGAGGATGGTGGTAAATCTGAAGAAGAAATAGCAAAAATAACGAAACCAAAAAAGACGTTCGGATTCGAGGCCGATGGTGTTCTTCTCAAAGAATAATGCGGCGCGAAATCATCACCACGGCAGATGGTTCAAAGACGATTCAACTCAAGGATTGGAACGAACAATACCATTCCAAACACGGCGCTATACAAGAGGCTTACCATGTTTTCATTGATCAGGGACTGAGATTATTCCAAAATCAACCTGTTGCTATATTGGAAATTGGCTTTGGCACGGGTCTCAATGCCTTAATTACTTTGTTGGAAGCTTCAAAAATGAATTTGGCCATCACCTATAGGGGAGTTGAAGCATATCCTGTCAGCGATGCGGAACTTAGGCAGTTAAATTATATAACAGCATTAAAGGCTGGGAAGTTTCGAAAACAATTTCTAGAAATGCATCGGTCTTCATGGGAAGAATTGGTTGTAATTTCAGATTACTTTTCACTTTACAAGCAGCAAAGCGATTTCAAGGAAATCGATGCTGTGGATCGTTTCGATTTAGTTTATTTTGATGCTTTTGGTGCCCGCGTTCAACCCGAACTATGGACGGAAGAAATCTTTGCAATCATGTTCAAGGCACTAAAAAATAAGGGTATCTTGGTTACTTACTCGGCAAAAGGAAGCGTCAGGAGAGCCATGCAAAAAGTTGGTTTTAGCGTGGAGCGATTACCTGGACCTCCTGGTAAACGTGAAATGTTAAGGGCTATCAAATCGTAGTTCAAAATTTCTTTTTTCATAACTACATCTGTTTTTATATTTAACCCAACATGTGCGGCTATTCAATGTTAAATTGAAATTAAAACTAAGTATGGCTCTGTTTTAATCCCATACCTTTGCAAAATGAAACTATTGATTGCAGGTGCGACGGGATTAATTGGGAGGGCTATTGTTGAATTAAGCAATCAGCAGGGAATATCAGTAAATTATTTGACTACCCGAAGAGACAAGATCATTTCAAATGAGAACTTTCAAGGATTTTATTGGAATCCCGAGATTAACGAGATTGATCTTGGATGTTTTGAAGGTGTTACAGCCATAATTAATCTTGCGGGTTCTAGTATTTCAAAAAGATGGACAGCTGACTATAAGAACGAAATTTTGTATAGTAGGCTAAATGCCTTGAAAACCTTGAATGATGCTTTGGGTAAAATAGATACTCAAAAAATCACCTCTTTCGTATCGGCTTCAGCGATAGGTGTTTATCCAAGTTCAGAAAGCCGTTTATATGCTGAAGACGAAGAGGAGGTTGATGATAGTTTTTTGGGTGAAGTTGTTCAGAAATGGGAAAAGGAAATAGATGCACTGAACCATTTTGGGTTTTCGGTTGCAAAAATTAGGATAGGATTAGTATTATCTACAGACGGGGGCGCCTTACCAGAATTGACTAAGCCTATTAAGGCATATTTGGGGGCCATATTTGGAAATGGCAGACAATGGCAATCTTGGATTCATATTTCTGATTTGGCGAGATTATTCCTTTTCGTTGTCGAAAACCAGCTTAGTGGAACATATAACGGTGTTAGCCCTAATCCAATAACGCATGAAAAAATGGTCAAGGAAATTGCTAAGGTCTTGAAAACACCTATTTTTCTACCTAATATCCCGAGTTTTATGATGAAATTGATTCTTGGTGAAATGTCTTACTTGTTATATGCTAGTCAAAGGGCAAGCAGCAAAAAAATCGCTAAGGATGGATTTGTATTTGAATACCCAAATATAGGTACTGCACTACAGCATTTTTATAACGGAGGATTTGTCAACAATTCACATAACGACTTCAAAACAGAGGATTTTCGACCGTAATAGTTGTTAAAATCCCTAGTATTCTTCATACCAAGGTCACAATTGAGGGAATTTTTTATAAAGATTGATGACATTTTGACATTTTTAAAGAAATGGCAGTACTTTTGCCATCTTAGAAAACGAGATTAAAATGCTAAAGTATAATGAGTAAGAAAAATAAAGTCGAAGAGATTTATGATTCTGTTTCTGAAGAACAGGCTAATTTAGATATTGAAAACGCAGTAGAGGACGAAGTACTTGAGGAAGAGACCGAGACCTTGGAAGAGCAACTAGAAAATGAGCTGGCAAAAGAAAAGGACAAGTTTCTTCGCCTTTTTGCTGAATTCGAAAATTACAAAAAGCGCACTTCTAAAGAAAGAATGGACCTATTTAAAACTGCCGGGCAAGAGGTTATTGTTTCATTGTTACCCGTTTTAGACGATTTTGAGCGTGCCTTAAAAGAGTTGGAAAAATCTGAGGATAAGGAGATGTTCAAGGGTATTGAATTGATCAATGGTAAATTGCGGGAGACTTTAAAATCAAAGGGTATGGAGATGGTTGGTGTGGAGCAAGGCGATACTTTCGATGCCGAAATACATGAGGCCATAAGTCAAATACCCGCCCCAAATAAAAAACTTAAGGGAAAGATTATTGACGTTGTTGAAAGAGGGTATAAGTTAGGCGATAGAATAATTCGTCATCCGAAAGTGGTTGTCGGAAACTAAAATTCATGTATGAAGGAAGATTATTATGAAATACTTGGCATAGGTAAAAATGCCACTGCCGCGGAAATTAAAAAGGCCTATCGCAAAAAGGCATTGGAACACCATCCCGATAAGAATCCGGGAGATACAAAGGCAGAGGAGCTTTTTAAAAAATCTGCTGAGGCCTATGAGGTCCTGAGTAATCCTGATAAAAAATCTAGATATGATCAATTTGGCCATGCAGCTTTCGAAGGTGGAGGCGGCTTTGGTGGTGGCGGAATGAACATGGATGATATCTTTAGCCAATTCGGTGATATTTTTGGAGGTGCATTTGGTGGTGGCGGTTTTAGCGGTTTTAGCGGATTTGGTGGCGGTGGTCAACGAAGAGTAAAAGGCAGTAACCTTAGAATTCGAGTTAAATTGAATTTAGAGGAGGTAGCAAATGGCGTTGAAAAAAAGGTCAAGGTGCGGAGAAAAGTCCAGGCAGCTGGTGTTACTTATAAAACTTGTAGCACATGTGGCGGTCGAGGACAGGTAACAAAGGTTACCAATACGATTCTTGGTAGAATGCAAACCGCAGCAGCATGTAGTTCTTGTGGCGGCAGCGGCCAAATCATAGATAAAAGACCCAGTGATGCAGACGCCCATGGCTTAAAAGTAAATGAAGAAACCGTTTCTATTAAAATTCCCGCAGGAGTTGAAGATGGAATGCAATTGAAAGTTCCCGGAAAGGGGAATGATGCTCCAGGTAACGGAATTCCGGGAGATTTATTGGTTGCTATAGAGACCCTAGACCATGAGACATTAAAAAGGGAAGGTGATAACTTACACTACGATCTGTACATTAGTTTTTCAGAGGCAGTTTTAGGAACCTCTAAAGAGATTGATGCCGTAGGTGGTAAGGTACGGATAAAGCTAGAGTCGGGAATTCAATCAGGTAAAATATTAAGGCTACGGGGAAAGGGTATTTCAAGTATTAATGGATATGGAAGTGGAGATCTATTAGTTCATGTCAATGTTTGGACGCCTAAAGAGCTGAATAAAGAACAAAAAGAATTTTTTCAACGAATGAACGGGAATGAAAATTTTGAGCCTAAACCGGAAATTTCGGATAAGTCGTTCTTCGAAAAAGTGAAAGATATGTTCTCTTAGCAAATAACGAATGGTGTATTAAATAAAAAACGTATATTTGATTCAATATTGGGAAACCAATATTAATTTTCTTTTTCATAGCAATTTTTTTCCCATCCTTAATTCAATTAAGGGTGGGTTTTGTTTTTTTAGTGAAACCTTGATTCCAAGAGCTCGAAAAAAAGCGAATTGGTGGTAGCAGGTTGAACTAATCCCACAGAAGGTCGGGATCTTAACGTTATTATCGGGTGGTTTTTTGTTTTTTAGGGGTTCTTAAGTTTAAACCAATTCTATATCTTTGGCAAAATTGCTTTCATGAACAACATTTTGGTCACTAATGAGGTCACCAAACAATTTGGGGAACATATCGCTCTTAACAAAGTTTCCTTGGAAATCCCGAAAAACAGTATTTATGGGCTATTAGGGCCAAATGGAGCTGGCAAGACTACCTTAATTCGTATTATTAATCAGATCATGTATCCCGATAAGGGCGAAGTATATTTTGACGGGGAACTTTTACAGCCACATCATATTGCCATGATAGGGTATTTACCGGAAGAAAGAGGCTTGTATAAAAGCATGAAAGTTGGTGAACAAGCTATGTATTTGGCACAGCTAAAAGGGTTGAGTTCATCTGAAGCTAAGAAAAGATTGAAATATTGGTTCCAAAAATTCGAAATAGGCGATTGGTGGAACAAAAAGGTCCAGGAACTATCAAAAGGTATGGCGCAAAAAATTCAATTTATTGTGACTATACTCCATGAACCCAAATTACTCATTTTTGATGAACCCTTTAGTGGCTTTGATCCCATTAATGCGAATATTATCAAAGATGAAATACTCCTTTTAAAGGAGAATGGAACGTCAATAATTTTTTCAACCCATCGTATGGAATCCGTGGAGGAGTTGTGCGAGTATATTGCGTTGATTCATCAATCTGAAAAAATCCTGGACGGTAAATTATCCGATATAAAAAAAGCTTACAAGAATAATATCTTTAAAGTGGGCTTAGAGGTTCAAAATGCGGAAGTACTGTTAAAGGAGTTGTCTGATAAGTTTCATTTGACATCCTCTGAAATCAATTCATTGGAAAATCAATTGGACATCACGGTGCAATTACCGACCAATGACTCTAGTGAAATGCTGGCTTATTTAGCGAATAAGGCGAATATAAATCAGTTTATAGAGACTATTCCTTCGGCAAATGAAATATTTATTCAAACCGTTCAAAGTAAAGATGCCAATGAATAAGTTGCCCTTAATAATAAAGCGGGAGTATTTGGCCAAGGTTCGTAATAGGTCTTTTGTGATCATGACTTTTCTTAGTCCCATTTTGATGGTGGGAATGGTTGTGTTGATTGCATATTTGACCAAAATCAACGATAATGAAAAAAGGATTATTGGGGTATTCAATGAGAGCAGCTATTTCTCCAATGATTTTAATACAACGGACAATACCGCTTATGTTCATTTTAAGAATATCACTTTGCAAGCTGCAAAAGATTCCACAGCTAAAGTTGGGTACTATGGCTTATTGCATATTCCAGCTGAAACCGAACTGGAAAAGGTGGCGCAGCATTCTTATTTCTATTCAAAAGAGGCTCCAAGTACTATTGTTATTGACAAATTAGAAGATATCTTTCAAGATAGGTTAAGAGAAAGAAGATTACAGGATTTGGGGGTTTCTACACAGGAATATGCCTCAATGGATACTGAGTATGAAATTAATACTGAAACCTTTGAAGGGCAACAAAACCTGAAGGGTATCAACGAAATTAAAGCGATAATTGGTGGTGGATTTGGCTATCTGATTATGATGTTCATTATTATATATGGTGGTTTCGTAATGCGAAGTGTAATTGAAGAGAAAACGAGTAGAATAATAGAAGTTATTATATCCTCGGTCAAGCCTTTTCAATTAATGATGGGGAAGATAATAGGAACCTCATTGGCCGGTGTAACACAATTTGCAATTTGGATTGTATCGGCTACACTGCTCCTGTTGGTAGCCTTTTCAATCTTTAATATAGATCCATCAGCTCTAAATGGCGGGGCTGATATTACCTCCGGAATCGCTGGTAGCATGGCGCCACCAGTGCCTTCGCCCAATCAGACAATGCAAGTATATGCGCAGGAGCTCTATAAAATACCTTGGTTTATGCTTATCTGTTTTTTTGTGGTTTACTTTGTGCTTGGATACCTGATTTATAGTTCTATATATGCCGCTATTGGTGCTGCTGTAGATAATGAGACTGACACGCAGCAGTTCATATTTCCAATTATATTGCCTCTAATGTTGGCAATATATGTAGGATTCTTTTCCGTTTTCAGTAATCCGCATGGACCAATAGCGGTAGGTTTTTCACTTTTTCCACTGACATCGCCTATTGTTATGCTCATGCGCTTACCAGGAGGAATTGGTGAGGGCGGTGTGCCCCTATGGGAAGTAGTAACATCAATTTTGTTGCTGGTCATAACATTTATTGCAATTGTTTGGTTGGCGGCAAAAATTTATAGGGTAGGTATTCTCATGTATGGTAAGAAACCCAGTTATAAAGAATTGTTTAAATGGATAAAATATTGACTATGGCCCAGGATGAGACCGAAAAAATACAGGAAATTATTGAAGAGGATATTTGGGGTTCTATTCAGGAGTTTCTTGATTGGGGTATTCATATTGGAGAGGGTGATAAGTCTGTCAACATAACAATTGGTTTACTGCTTACCTTAACCATCGCATTTTTAATAACCAGTTTTGTATTAAAATGGATGCGGAGGATTTTCACCCGAAAAATGGTTCAAGATGATAAATTGAAATTCATCAGTGTATTTAAGTTCATAAAATACATGGCGTATGTCGTTGTTGTCTTGATAACCGTCAGTATGGCGGGTATTGATATTACTATTCTTATAACTGCTTCAGCGGCCCTTTTTGTTGGTTTGGGCTTAGCGCTCCAAGAATTGTTTCAAGATGTAATAGGCGGTGTTTTTATTATTGTGGATAAGTCTTTAAGCGTCGGTGATATTATTGAGGTCGATGGGCGAGTGGGTAAGGTTTTCGAAATAAAGTTGCGCACTGTTAGGGCCCTTACCCGAGATGATAAGGTTGTGATTATCCCTAATCATAAATTCATTAGTGATATTATATTCAATTATACGCAAAACCATAAAACGACTAGGGAATCTGTCAAGGTTGGGGTGGCTTATGGGAGCGATGTTCAATTGGTAACAAGAATTCTTGATGAGATAGCGCAAAATCAAAAGGACGTTTTAAAAAACCCGAAACCCTTTGTACTGTTTGAGGATTTTGGAGATTCTGCCTTATTATTTTCTTTAAGCTTTTATATTTCGGATAGTTTTAC
>JABDKZ010000261.1 GCA_013001935.1 Maribacter sp. | reverse complement strand
TGAACCGATTTTGCTCCGTCGATCACTTTTTGTTTCAATCCCTCTTTATAAAGCAGAATCTTATCAAGTACACATTTATCGGAACTACCAATTATCTGGGCCGCCAATATGCCCGCATTTTTTGCGCCGTTCAATGCTACCGTAGCTACGGGAACGCCGCCAGGCATTTGAAGAATAGATAATATAGAATCCCACCCATCGATAGAGTTGCTGCTTTTAACAGGAACCCCAATAACGGGTAATGGGGACATAGACGCTACCATTCCTGGAAGATGTGCTGCGCCCCCTGCACCGGCAATAATAACCGAGTAGCCCTTTGTATGGGCATTTTTACTAAAGTCAAAGAGCTTTTCAGGTGTACGGTGTGCCGATACAATATCTACATCAACTTCAATATCAAATCCATTTAATATGTTAATGGCCTCTTGCATTACAGGTAGGTCGCTTGTACTTCCCATGACTATGGCTACTTTGCTCATGCGCTTTTATTTACTTATTACTTTGATGGTTTCTTTTACTAGCTGTGCAATTTTCCGGGCTTCTTCAATATGCTCATGCACAATGGTTACGTGGCCCATTTTACGAAAAGGCCTTGTTTGTTTTTTTCCATAAATATGGGGTGTGACACCATCTAATTTTAAAATAGCCTCCATATTTTCATAAACAGCATTTCCTGTATACCCTTCTGCACCTACCAAATTTACCATAATCCCAGCTACTTTACTATCCGTGTTGCCTAAGGGCAAATTTAATATGGCTCGAATATGTTGTTCGAATTGATTGGTGTAGCTTGCCTCTATGCTGTAGTGACCACTATTATGGGGTCTCGGGGCAACTTCATTTACCAATATTTCATCTTCTTGGGTCTGGAACATTTCAACTGCCAATAACCCAACATGTTTTATGTTACTGGAAACTTTCAAGGCAATTTCCTGGGCTTTTTTTGCAACTTTTATGTCAATTCTAGCAGGGCATATTACATACTCAACTTGATTTGCTTCCGGGTGGAATTCCATTTCAACAACTGGGTAGGTTTTTACTTCACCACTAATATTTCGGGCCACGATTACCGCAAGTTCATTTTTAAACGCAACCATTTCTTCGGTAATACACTCGCCTTGGGGCAAGCCTTTCAGGTCTTTAATATTCCGAATTATTTTCACCCCTTGTCCGTCATAACCAAATTGGGCACTTTTCCATACAAAGGGAAAATCCAAACTACCATGCTCAATACTCTCGCTAATTTCACTGGCATAAGCAAAACGGGAAAATTCAGCGGTTGGGATACCATGGTCAATATAGAACAACTTCTGTTTGGCTTTATTTTGAATTATGCGTAGGGCATCAGTAGAAGGGTATACTGCTACGCCTTCATTTTCTAGCCTTTCCAAAGCTTCGGTATTTACATTTTCAATTTCAATTGTAAGTACATCGACATTTTTGCCAAAATTGTAAACAGCGTCAAAGTCTAACAAATCCCCAACTACAAACTCATTACATGCTATTTTGCAGGGGGCGTCTACCGAAGCATCCATGACTTTAGTATAGATATCAAATTTGCGGGTTTCGTACAACATCATTTTACCCAGTTGACCACCGCCAAGAATCCCCAAGGTAAAGTCAGAAGAAAAATAATCCATGTATTGTTGTATGAGGTTTGGGTTACTGAAATTTGGAATATTGCAACAAAAATACACCGAATTCTTAAAACTCTATGGTTGTCATTTAAAAAGAGAAATCAAAATGGTATCTTTGGCGACCTATATGGTATCTTTGCCGTCCTATAAAGTTTTAAGCCATTGATAAAACTTCACGATAAATATTTTAAACCCTTTCTGAGCGAGGAACAGATTCTCGTAGCGGTAAAATCAGTTGCTGAAAAAGTAGCGGCTGACTATAAGGATAAAACACCTGTATTTGTTGGGGTTCTGAACGGTGCCTTTATGTTTGTTGCCGATTTTTTAAAGGCCTATCCGCATCCTTGTGAGGTTTCCTTCGTAAAATTAAGTTCGTATCAGGGCTTGACTTCCACTGGTATTGTTGAAACACTATTGGATCCGCCTGATAATTTGGAGGGTAAGAGTGTGATAATTTTGGAGGATATTATCGATTCCGGTCGTACACTCAAGGAATTGGTACATCTGTTCAACAATACCAATGTAAAGGACTATAAAATTGCAAGTTTGTTCTACAAATCTGAGGTGTATAACGGTGAGTATACCATTGACTACGTAGGCATAGAAATTCCGGATAAATTTATTGTGGGTTACGGACTTGATTATTTAGAGTTGGGTCGTAACCTAAGAGAAGTATACCAATTAAACCAAAAACATATGATCAATCTTGTTCTTTTTGGCAAACCAGGGGCCGGAAAAGGTACCCAAGCCCAGTTTTTAAAAGACAAATACAATTTAAAGCACATTTCTACCGGGGATGTTTTTCGCTACAATATTAAAAATGGTACTGAATTAGGCAATTTGGCCAAGTCGTATATGGACCAAGGTGATTTGGTCCCTGATAAAGTGACCATTAAAATGTTGGAAGACGAAGTAGAGAATAATCCTGAAGCGAGTGGTTTTATTTTCGACGGATTTCCAAGAACAACTGCACAAGCTGAAGCTTTGGATAAATTCCTGGAATCAAGAAAAATGAAAATTGATGCTACTCTTGCACTTGATGCCGATGACGAGGTTTTGATTCAGCGCTTATTAGAACGCGGTAAAGTAAGCGGTAGAACCGATGACCAAGACGAATCAAAAATTAGGAATAGATTCGAAGAATACAACGAGAAAACTGCTCCTTTGCAAGCCTATTACGAAGCCCAAGGTAAATTCCATACGGTAAATGGCATAGGTGCCATTGAAGACATCACCCACAGATTGGGAAAGGTAATAGAGGAGTTATAACGAACATATCCCAACTATTTTGAATCCTGTCCTGCTTTGGATAGGAGTATACTGAAAGTCTCAGATTGCCCTTGATCGAGCAATCTTACTTTTTAAGGAATGACAATTGCATCAATTATGACCGAGGGCAACTTTGTAGATTATGTAAAAATTCATGCCAGCTCTGGTAATGGGGGCAAAGGTTCTGTGCATTTGCATAGAGAAAAGTACATTACCAAAGGTGGTCCAGATGGCGGTGATGGAGGCCGTGGAGGTCATATTATCGTTCGAGGGAATAAAAATCTATGGACCTTGGTTGGGTTCAAATTCAAAAGGCATTTTAAGGCAGGTCACGGTGGGCATGGCAGTAAAAACCGTAGTTCTGGTGCGGACGGTGAAGATATTTATATGGATGTTCCTTTGGGGACGGTCATTAGAAATTCTGATAGTAATGAAATTCTATTTGAAATAACCGAAGATGGTGAAGAAAAAATCCTTGTTGAAGGGGGTATGGGTGGTCGTGGAAACTGGCATTTTAAGTCAGCTACGAACCAAACTCCGCGTTATGCCCAACCCGGTGTTGAAGGTAAGGAGGTCAATGTTCTTTTAGAGCTCAAAGTTTTGGCCGATGTGGGCTTGGTCGGTTTTCCCAATGCAGGTAAATCTACCTTACTTGCTGCTATGACCTCTGCAAAACCAAAAATAGCGGATTACGAGTTTACTACTCTAAAACCTAATCTGGGCATAGTGCAGCATCGCGATTTTCAAAGTTTTGTAATGGCCGATATCCCAGGCATAATTGAAGGGGCTGCCGAAGGCAAGGGGCTTGGGCATTATTTCTTGCGACATATTGAGCGTAATGCAACACTTTTGTTTTTAATTCCGGCTGATAGTAATGACATCAGTAAGGAATATGACATTCTATTGGATGAACTCAGGAGGTACAATCCCGAGTTATTGGATAAAGAACGTTTAGTGGCCATTTCTAAAAGTGATATGCTCGATGATGAGTTAATGAATGAAATGAAAATTGAATTGGATAAGGATTTTACCGATGTTCCCTATCTTTTTATTTCCTCAGTCTCCCAGTTAGGTATTCAAGAATTGAAAGATAGGCTCTGGGCGCTTTTGAACGATTAAACCTCGAATACGTACAAATCTGTGCTATTTTTATTTAAATTTATGAAAAACGATGCTAATGAAAAGCATAGGTTATATGGTTTTGGTTCTTTTATTCATGTCTTGTCACGTTGTTCGTGTGCAAACAGATTATGAAAAGGAAACCGATTTTACCAATTATTCCACGTATAACTATTTCGATGACATGCAAACGGGTTTGAGTGAACTGGATGAGAAAAGATTAATCAAAATCTTTGACCTTGGCATGCAGAATAAAGGATTATTGCTTTCCGAAGAACCTGATTTTCTTATTAATATACAAAGTGGTATTTACCAAGCACCCCGAAGTAGTACAGTAGGTGTAGGGGTAGGAGGCACTGGAAGAAATGTGAGTGGTGGTGTTTCTATGGGGATTCCTATAGGACAGACTAACATACAACGTGAAGTAGTTTTTGATTTTGTAGATAGCCAGAAAGATGTACTGATATGGCAGGCTATAAGTAAAAGCCATTTGAACGAAAATAACACGCCTGTAGAGCGTGAGAAAAAGCTACAGGCAATTGTAGATAAGGTTCTGTCAAGATTTCCACCAAAATCAAGAAAATAAAATGTGGTTTCAATGCAATATCAAAACCACATCCTAAAAAAATGTTTTGTATTAACCGTTAAGTAAGTCCTTGTATTTGTCTTTATAACCAATAAGCATTGCAATATTCAAAACAATTAGAATAAGCGATCCAGGAATCGTTGCAGGTTCTAAAGTAGCATGAAAAAGGACTGCATTAACCGATATACTCATTAGAATGAGAGCCATCAATGCGCCATATTTGTTGAACAGGAATGATAAACCCGCCAAAACTTCAACAATACCCACTAAATAATCTGTTTTAGTACTAGCCAATCCTCCCATATAGCCCATAGCTGCCTCACTCATTGCGCTATTGTCCATCGGTACAAAATGAAGAAACTTATCAAGTCCAAAAATCAGGACAAAAAGGCCAAGAAGTATCCTCAGCACCATAAAAACTTTTGAATTCATAGTATGTTGGTTTAGTTGTTAAGTTACTAAAGATAAGAATTTAATAGACCTAATGTTGAAATGTAAATTCTTTGTTTTCAGTTACTTAATTATTTGATATTGATCCTAATCCCTTCGCTATGACTGCTGAATTCCGGTGCATACATATTTTGGATGGTGGTAATGCCATTACTGAATTCTCCAGAATTGTTCACCCTCAAATCATATTCAAACACAAAAACCCCCTTGGGTAAATAATCAAAGAAAAAATTGGTACTGGCATCTTTTGTGCTTTCGTAATAGCCGAGTCCGTCTTGCCATTTATATTGGGATAGTACGTTAATAGGTTCCAAGCCTGAAGCTCTCATATCTTTCATATGCACAAACTCCATAGGACGGTCTGCCCTGAGCTCTATGCGCACCCGTACCAGATCGCCAAGTTTTAATTTAGTCGTATCATTAATTTCTAAAATTTCCTCACCGGTTTGTGTATACCTTCTCAGAAACAACTTCTTCTTTAATTTTAAAGGGGTTTCGGCGAATGTAATTTTGTCCAAATCCTCAAAATACTGCCAGTACAT
>JABDKZ010000255.1 GCA_013001935.1 Maribacter sp. | reverse complement strand
AAGCTTAAAATCTTCAACCTATGGTCAATTTCCGTAAAAGAACTATAGCTTTTCATCTTTAATCAAAATAATAATTTGAAAATTTCCGTAACAAAGGCCTATCTAGTCTATCCCTGAAAATATAACATAGCAATGCAACCACGCCATAAAACAAGCCAACAACAATAAAACCTTCATAGGTATAATCCATTGCGTTACCTATCGCATATGAAGCTGCTAGCGACAATATGAAGAGGGCGAGTAGCACAATTGCGCCTATAAGCACAGTATGGGTAAAAGCGGTTACCGCTCGCATTAGTGCCTTGAATATTTTAAGTTTAAAATATTCCTCACTATTTTCAAGATAGGATCTAACGTCGACATCTGCCTCGGCTAGATCCCTTTTTAGTTCTTTTAAAGCCATCTTTTGTTATTTCTGTAGTTGGGCGTTTTTCTTTTTCAAGTCTTCCAATTTGCGCTCCATTGTTGCAATTATATCGTCTGCTTTGTAGCTCATATTAGAAATGGTATCATCCAACTTTTGTTCAAATTCCACTTTCTTTTCATTAGCGGTCTTTGTAAGCTCTTCTTTTGCATGGGAAACACGTTCAGTAATTTCTTGTTTGGTTTCCAATGCCTTTGCTTTAATTTTTTTTCGAGTTTTGGTTCCTTTTTGAGGTGCATAAAGAATTCCAAACCCTGCTCCTATTGCAGCTCCTGTCAATAAGGCCAACATCACATTACTACTATCGTTTGCCATGATTATATGTTTTAAGTGAATAATTAATTTCCATTACTAATGTATATGAACTTATTACTATTTGATATGACCTAGATCAGTCTAAGCACAATTTTTTTTGTTAAATGACCTAAGTCATTTACATGGCTCGATTCCTAAACTATCTTAGGACCTTAAAAAATTTAATGCAATGAAGGCCAAGATTGCCAAATCTGATCATAAGTTTGTTTTTTCAAAAATATACTCTGATTCCATTCATCTTCTAGAGGCTGCAGAAATCATCACCAATGAATCTTCAGCTTGTGAATTATCAATTCTGGGTAAAACAAATATTTTGAATTCAGCCCAAAACAAGGGCCAAATAAATACTGGCATAGCAATAAAAGACCACCTTAGTAAAATAACAAAAGAAGTTATGGAATGTGATTATTTTTACAATCCCGAAATAGGCTACATTTTTATAATAGGTCCCCTAACCTCGATTTTTCTCAATGACTTGGAAGGAAAATCCTTAGGAGCGATTTCAGTGGGCCCTTATGGTATTTTAAGAGGTTTGGGAATCTCGCACAAGCAGACAATTTCCCATATAAAAGCATTAAAAAAAGGGGGGTATTTAATGATTGTGAGGGGTTATGATGATGATTTGGATATATTGGAAAATATTTTAAGAACAAAGGCGTGTCATATCCATGAGCGCAATTCCCAATTCGTACATTAAAGCACCAAGTGTCGCTAAAGATCAATATCAAGGCCTAATGGGCAATGATCGGATCCAAATACATCTGAAAATATTTTAACCGATTTAATTTTGTCGACCAATTTAGAACTAACTAAAAAATAATCGATACGCCAACCTGTGTTACGCTCCCGTGCTTTAAAGCGATAACTCCAATAGGTATAAGCCACCTCATCTGGGTGCAGGTATCTAAAAGAATCGACAAAACCTGCTTTGATAAGATTATCCATACCGTCAATTTCTATTTGGGTGTAACCTGCGGTCTTATTGTAATTTGCTTTATCATTTTTTAGGTCGATAGGTGCATGGGCCACATTTAAATCCCCACAGACTATAACCGGTTTTGTTTTCTCCAGGTTTTTCAGATAGATTAGAAAATCAGCATCCCATTTTTTTCGATAATCCAAGCGAACCAATTGCTGCCCGGAATTAGGGACGTAAACGTTGACTAAAAAGAATTTGGGATATTCAGCACATTGTATCCTGCCTTCTGTATCATGATCGGCAATATTCATATCATTGGTTACAGATACAGGCTTAGTTTTACTTAATAATGCGGTACTCGAATACCCTTTTTTTTCTGCTGCATTAAAACCCATGTGGTACCCACTCAATTGGGATAAAGCTTTTTCAACCTCTCGATCTTGGGCCTTTGTCTCCTGTAAACAGAGTATATCAGGGTCCAAACTATGAATTGAATTAAAAAAATCCTTTTTTACAATTGCCCGTATACCATTGACATTCCATGAAATAATATGCATAACTATCCAAAATTATCGAAATAAAGATAGTCATTATCCATACTTGTTTGCACATAGCAACTCGTTTTCAAAATGCTATTGCCTATCACTAAAAAAAGCACAACCGGAGTCACAAAATGGTTTTAAGGCTAGAATACCCTTTATACCCGGGTACTATTTCTTTGAACTATTTTTAATGTGGTATTCTATCGAAAACTTGGGCAAAAACATGCACTACATATATTCGGATAGAAAACGGAAGAAATCCTTTTTAAGATCGGCATAAATCTGCCTTTGGGTTTCTATGCGCTTCCGAAAATCTAAATGTTTTTTGACGAATACGGTGTCAAGGGCGTCTTTGCCATATTTCGTTTGACTTGCAATTTGGGTTTCATGTACCTCAATTTCTTCCAGTAGATCATCTATTACAGCTCCATGGAGCACAAATTGGTTTTCATAATGTTCTAATTGGTCCAAAACTTCTTTAGAACTGTAACGCTCTACCAATTCACTTAATCTATTTTTAAAGGTTTTTAGTTCATCTTCCCAAAAGAACAGTTCACTTCTCCAATGTTCATGCTCAAAATGCATATTTGAATTGTAAATTATTTCTTTCTTCATGATGCTTTTAGTTACTTTTATTCTTTGATTTTAATCTTATTCCTTACAGGCATTAAGCGGCAAAATTATTGCAATAAGTGACGCTACAAAATGATTTAAATCATTTACGAAAACTCATCCCAGCTTTTACTTTGCACCAATAAATAATGTAATAATGATACCATTCAACACTACTATGATGAACACGTTGCAAATCGGGGACATAGCAATTTAAACACTAAAAAAATAGAAGCACTTGATAAATGTATTTTTCAATAATTAAATTTAAATCGTATGAAAAGAATAATAGCAATTTTGGTAGTATTGACCTTTATGGGATGTAAAGGTCAGGAAAAGGAGAAAAAAGACGTATCCAAGGAAGAAAAACAGGAAAAGCCCCAAGAACCCAACGGGCAATGGGAGGTGCACAGAGAATATGATGAAGCAGGTAACTTAATTAAATACGACTCCATATATTCCTATTCTTATTCAAACAAAAATGGTGATTCGGTTAAAATCAATTTGGATAGTATCATGGACTCCTTCAGAGGTTATTTTGAAGATAAAGTACCATTTGATT
>JABDKZ010000239.1 GCA_013001935.1 Maribacter sp. | reverse complement strand
TGGTAGAGCAGCTCCCTGTGGTTGTGGCGAAGTAACCGATTGCTGAGTTGGTTGACCCATTAGTGTTCCCATTTGTTGCGCCAGAACAAACCCCATGCCGAGTCCCATGCCAGCTCCGGCAGTACCTCCTTCGTTTTTAGCTGCGGCTTCCATTGCTTTGGCGGCCTTAAATTGAGTGAGTTTGGACAAATCCAATTTATCTAATCTGCTGTATTCAAAAATCTCTTTCTTCAGTTCTTCAGGCATAGAAACGTTTTCTATATAGAATTTTTCCAATTCTATCCCTACACGTTCAAATTCAGGTTTCATGACTTCCTGACAAGTATCAGAAAGTTCACTTGTATTTGCTGCGTATAACTCCAAAGGCAGGTTGGCCTCTCCAACGGTATCCGTAAAACGAGTCACAATTAAGCTTTTAAGATGCTCATTTACTTCGTAATTCGTAAAATTCCCATCTGTACCTACCACGTCTACTACAAACTTGCCAGGATCACTAATTCTAAAACTATAGGTTCCGAAAGCTCGTATCTCTGTCAACCCAAAACGCTCATCACTTAGCATTACCGGGTTTTTTGTGCCCCATTTTTCATCTGTAAACAACCTTGTGTTAACAAAATAAACTTCTGCCTTGAAAGGGCTGTCAAATCCATATTTCCATCCTTTTAAAGTAGTCAGAATTGGCAGGTTGTTGGTGTTAAGTGTATAGGTGCCCGGGTTAAAAACATCTGCCAATTGACCCTCATTAACAAATACCGCTTTCTGACCTTCTCTAACCACCAATTTGGCATTATTTTTAATTTCATTTTGATAGCGTTCAAATCTGTGAACTATGGTATCATTGGTGGTGTCAATCCATTCTACTATATCAATAAACTCCTGACTTAGTTTCTTTTTTATCTCATCAAATAGGTTCATTTTGCTAAATTTTTAATTCCAGAAAAAGGTAAACAATTCTTTAACGCAGACCAAGTGTCTTTAATGAATAAATGGTTAAGACTAACACTCAGAATCAATAGAATAAATAGTAGTTATTTTTTTGGTCTAACACCTAAATTCTCATTACTTTGGGAGTTACTTAATTACAATTTCATGAAAGAAGTATTTTGTATAGGTGAAGTGCTCATAGATTTTGTGGCTGAAAAACAAGGCAGTAATTTATCCCTGGCCCGTGAATTCACAAAAAAAGCCGGTGGTGCTCCGGCCAATGTAGCTTGTGCAGTAGCCAAGTTGGGAGGGAAAAGTGCATTTATTGGTTCTGTTGGCAATGATCCTTTTGGTACTTTTTTATTGAACGTACTAGAAAATGAAGGTGTTGACATTTCTTTAGCACAACGTTCAGAAATTTTTACTACCCTGGCTTTTGTCTCTATTGCTGAGGATGGAGAACGTGATTTTGTCTTTAGCAGGGGTGCGGATAAGGAACTTAAATACAGCCCGGCAATTAAGAAAAGGTTCAATAAAAATATAATACATTTTGGTGCAGCAACGGCACTTTTGGGTGGAAGTTTAGAGGAAGCATATGGACGGTTTTTATTTGATGCTATAACTCAAAACGCATTTATCAGTTTTGATCCAAATTACAGAGCGGACCTATGGAAAAACAAAACCGATATCTTTATTAAAAAGTGTATGCCATTTATCGAAAAATCTACACTCTGTAAGTTTAGTCTGGAAGAAGCCAAATTAATTTCAGGGAAGGAAAATATTTCGGAGGCTTGTGAATTTTTCCATGAAACCGGTACAGAAATCATTACAATTACCCTTGGTTCTGAAGGTACTTTTGTAAGTTCTCAGGGGCATTCACAGATAATCCCAAGTATTAGTGTAAAACCTGTTGATACCACTGGTGCAGGGGATGCTTTTATTGGTTGTTTGTTAAAACAAATTTCCACACTGGATAATATTGAAAGTATGCCAAGTAATCCCGATTTACTTTTTGAAATGATCACTATGGCCAATAAAGCCGGAGCAATAACCACAATGAACTACGGTGCAATTAAGTCATTGCCATCTCAAACTCAACTCGACCATTAGAATGAACCAAGCCTCATTACACCGTTTGTTGGCTTCAGATAAGCTGGATAACCCGGAGAAAGCCAACCTCAATGAATTATTCGATTTGAGGCTATCCACTAACCATCCTATTATACAAAACTTATTCTTATCGCTTTATCCTGAGGCCACCGACCCAGATTCATTTCAATACCTAATGAAACTTTTACCTGAACTTTTTAAGAAAAGGTCGAAAAATCATAAAATTCAGGACTTAAGAAGGCTTAGAGATGCCAATTGGTATCAATCAGAAAAAATGGTCGGCATGCAATTGTATGTAGATCGCTTTAATAAGGATTTGAAAGGTCTAGAAACTAAAATTCCATATTTGGAAAAATTAGGAGTTAACCTCATTCATATAATGCCTGTCACTACAAGGCCTAAAGGAGAAAATGATGGGGGATATGCGGTGAATAGCTATACCCGGGTAGACAAGAAATACGGCACAAAATCGGACATGTTAAATCTGGCAAAAAAACTGCAGTCCAAAAATATGCATCTGATGATGGATTTTGTTGTAAATCATACTTCAGATGAATTTCCCTGGGCAAAAAAAGCAATGGCCGGCGATAAAAAATATCAAGACTATTACTATACTTACCCAGACAGACAATTGCCGGATGAATTTGAAAATTCCTTGCCTGAAGTGTTCCCCAGAACATCCCCCGGCAATTACACTTTCAATAAAAAAATGAATAAGTGGGTTATGACCGTGTTTAATGATTATCAATGGGATCTCAATTATACAAATCCTTTGGTATTTATGGATATGCTCACCAACCTGGTAGACTTAGCAAACTTAGGGGCAGATGTAATTCGCTTTGATGCCCTGGCATTTCTTTGGAAGAAAATGGGCACAAATTCTCAAAATCTTCCGGAAGCCCATAGCTTAATTACATTATTTCGAATGTGTTTGCAAGTCGTTGCTCCAGGGGTTGTTTTACTGGCCGAAGCCATCGTTTCTCCCAGGAATATTATAAAGTATTTTGGTGAGGGCATTAATAAAGGTAATGAATGTGAAATTGCATATAATGCCACTTTGATGGCTTTGCTCTGGAATTCAATTGCAACCAAAAAAACACATCTATTGTATAAGAATCTGCTTAATATACCAGGTAAACCCTCAGAGGGCACCTGGATAAATTATATCAGATGTCATGATGATATTGGACTTGGTTTTGAAGACCGCTACATATACGAAGTAGGTTGGGATGCAGTTGCTCATAGAAAATTTTTGTTGGATTACTATGGCCAAAAACTTGATTGGTCGCCGGCAATGGGGCAAATTTTTATGTATAATCCCAAAAATGGTGATGGAAGAATAACCGGCAGTGCAGCCTCTCTTCTTGGATTGGAAAAAGGTTTGGCACAGAACAATCAGGAATTGATAAAAAAGTCAGTTGATAAAATCCTTATGTTACACGCTATAATTTTATCATATGGGGGGATTCCCATGATTTATGCCGGTGATGAAATAGGGATGTTAAATGATTATTCTTATCTTAAAAATAACGACTTAAAAGAAGATAGCAGATGGGCCAACAGGCCAAAACAAGATTGGAAAACCGTATCTGGATTAGATAAAATTGACACCCCGCAAA
>JABDKZ010000237.1 GCA_013001935.1 Maribacter sp. | reverse complement strand
GGAATGGGCAATAGATTTATCGATTAAAAAGTATTCTTGTTCCCAGCCAAGGGTAGCATTTACCTTAGTTACATTCTTATCAAAATATCTGGCCACTGCAGTTGCAGCACCATCCACGGCATGTAAGGCTCTTAATAAGGGGGCCTTATTATCTAATGCTTCACCTGTATAGGAAACAAATATTGTTGGGATACATAATGTTGTTCCATAAATAAAGGCAGGGGATGTCGGGTCCCATGCTGTATATCCCCTGGCTTCAAATGTATTTCTGATTCCACCGTGGGGAAAACTGGATGCATCAGGTTCTTGTTGAACCAATTGGCCTCCACCAAATTTCTCCATTGCTCTGCCATCGGGCAATAGGTCAAAAAAAGCATCGTGCTTTTCAGCTGTAGCCCCGGTTAAGGGCTGAAACCAATGGGTATAGTGGGTTGCCCCCTTTTCAATTGCCCACCCTTTCATTGCCTCTGCCACTTGATCCGCAATCTTTCGATCTATTTTTGAACCAGAGATGATGGCGCCTTTAACACTCTTCAATGCATCCGTAGTTAAATGCTGAAGCATTTTATCCTCATTAAAGACATTCGCCCCAAATTGTTCGGAGCGCCTTCCTTTTTCATTTATTTCTATACGTCCTCTCTTTTGGCTTTTATGTATTGCCTCAAACCTTAATTTGGTCATAATTAAATTTCAATTTAGGCAAAAGTAATAATTAAGGATTTAATAATTTAAGCCCTATAATAATAACTTTTAAACAAAATACCCTAAAAAAAATAGGGGTGTTGAGAATTATTAACCACTTGTTGATAATTTACCCCTAAAAAAATAAATATATTTACTAAAACTCTTATTTTTGTGCGTCTTTATAATTATAACAATAATATTCAAGTATTATGAGCAAATCAAAATTAGAATACATCTGGTTGGATGGTCACAAACCAACGCAAAATATGAGAAGTAAAACCAAGGTCGAAAACGACTTTAGTGGTAAACTAGAAGACTGCCCGATTTGGTCTTTTGACGGCTCGTCAACAGAACAGGCATCAGGGGGTTCTTCCGATTGTTTATTAAAACCCGTAGCTATTTACCCAGATCCAGTAAGAAAAGATGGCTGGTTGGTAATGTCCGAAGTATTAAGTGCTGATGGAACACCCCACCCTTCTAACGCAAGAGCTACTATTGATGATGATGATGATGACTTTTGGTTTGGTTTTGAACAAGAATATTTCTTAATGGATACGAAAACTGATTTACCGTTAGGTTTTCCACGTGGTGGATTTCCTGGACCACAAGGTAAATACTATTGTTCTGTAGGTGGTAGGTATACTTGGGGAAGAGATGTTGTTGAAGAGCATGCGGATTTATGTATTGCAGCTGGATTGAATTTTGAAGGTATCAACCAGGAAGTAGCGCCAGGCCAATGGGAATTCCAATTATTTGCAAAAGGAGCTAAAAAAGCAGGGGATGAAATTTGGGTTGCTCGTTACTTATTGGATAGATTGACTGAACAACATGGTTATTATATAGAATACCATCCTAAACCAGTTAAAGGAGATTGGAATGGTTCCGGAATGCATGCCAACTTCTCTAATACAACTTTACGAACTTGCGGTTCCCAAGAGATATATGAGGAAATATGTGAAGCCTTCAGGCCCGTTACCGATGAACATATGGATGTATATGGTGAATTCAATGATGAGCGTTTAACAGGATTGCATGAAACGGCCCATGTATCTGATTTCTCTTACGGTATTTCAGACCGAGGGGCATCAATTAGAATCCCTATCATTACTGTAGAAAAAGGTTGGAAAGGATGGTTAGAGGACAGAAGACCTGCTTCTAATGGCGATCCATACAAAATCGCAGGTAGAATCATCAAAACGGTGAAGTCTGCGAATATTGAAGCAGTTGCAAATTAAATAATTGTTTAAATAATTAAACAACCCTGGCGGAAACGTCGGGGTTTTTTTATTCCTCAATGTTCGGTAGTGGTGTATTCATCCAATAATCTGAAAAATCCAAAGATCTAGAAATTGGTTGATTTTTAAAAATAGGTGCATTTTTATTCATATATAAACTATCATTTGGGGCTGCTCCTAGTTCGGTCAAAATACGTTGCACAAAAAATTCCCGATATTGCCTTACTTCTCTATAAAAAGGTTCATTCACGTAATTACCATTTATATCCTTAATATCTTTTATTTTAACACTTAAAAAATCAGTGACCTCATTATCATTTCTTAAAGCTTGGGAAATTTCCCCGAACAACGATTTTGAAATTTTTGAATTTGGATACAAGATTACTTGATCATCAATATGTACCAACTTATCAATATTAACTCTTTTGCCTTTGAATTTCAGTTTGAAATTGGACTTTCTAACGGCATCCTTTTCATTGGCAATATTATTAAATGAAATAATAAATCTTTTACTTGCTAAGCTATATTCTACTAGGTTCACTATAAATTTTGGTGGTTCTTTGATTTTAAAGGCATTTTTCATGGAAAGATAGTTTGGATACATTAAGCCATCAATTGGTGTATATCCAACTATTATCTCAAAAAGGATTTCTTTTTGTCTTCGGTTTTTAGTTCGTTCTATTTTTCTGACATTTCTATTGTAATTACTATACATAGCGTATTCCAACTTATGAATAGCAAAGTTTTCTTTTGAGATAATCAGATTTCCTTTTATTCTAACCAGGCCCCTGTTTTTTATGAAAGAGATTTTGTATAATTTCTTGTTATTTAATAGTACTTCATCCTCTTTCTTAAAGAAATGGTTTTTAAGAAAATCATTTTTAAACACATTAACATAATCATAAGCAGCTATTGCATTGTTTCTTAAGGCATCGTGAATACGCAAAATCGTAAATTCATTACCCCCATAATTATCCAGATATGCCCCAGGAATGGTTTTGTTCCGACTCCTGTAGTCATATGGTTTTTCGCTTACCGAGTCAAAGGGGAAATCAAGATTCCTTTTATGTTCGTAAATTCTGATTTTCGTGGTTTCGTAGTCCAATGCCCCGAAACCTTGGTCCCATACTTCGAATAGGGCTTCATTCAGATTAAAGTATTTATTTTCATTCATCTGAAAATCACGATAATACCCTATGGCAGCAAAGGGTGACGTTGGGTAATTCAAGGAAATATTTTTTATAGCTCTAGCTACTATACGGCTTGCGGACATTCTTTTATCAGCTGTGGAACGTTTCCGAACTTTCCTAAATCCTTCTACTACTACTTCGTCCAATAGCTCTATTGCCGGAATTAGTCTAATTATATTTGTTTTATATTTTGAAAGGTCGTAAACTAAAATATCCTTGGAAACGTAGCCCATTGAGGAAATTTCCAGGATACTCCCAAAATCCTTAAATTTTTCAGGTATCCTAAAACTCCCATCCAAGTTAGATATAACGCCAATAGCCTTATCCTTAACCCTAATGGTAGCATATACTATGGGTTCACCGTTCTTTTTATCTATCAGTTGGCCTGTTACAAAACCTTCTTGGGAAAAAATAGGGGTTGTTGATAAAAATAAAATCAGCAATAATCTTTTCAGTAGTTTGGTTGGCATTTTCAACTCTTTTTATGTAACTGTAAAGTACAG
>JABDKZ010000232.1 GCA_013001935.1 Maribacter sp. | reverse complement strand
ACGGTAGATATAGTCAATGCATACCTGGCGAACTTTTGGGTCATCGCTGGTAAGGTCACGAGAAGGACCCCAAGCTCCACAAACCACAGGGAGAAGTCCGTGATCTTTGAGCGCCACCGCCACTATTTTGGGATCAATCTGGTCAACATTCTCTACGGGGATTTCAACATGTGAAAAACCCATATCTCGAATCCTTGGGAATAGTCCAATAGATTCTGTCGTAAATGGCGATGTCCACAACCAGGTAGAAACTCCAAAGTTCATAAGCAGGTATTCGGTTCGCCCTAAAAGTAAAGGATTTCTTACTCTCTAAAAACTAAAAATTTTGAGGAGAATAAGGAGTAAATACTATCCAAAGATGGCTGCATAACCCACCACCAAAGCCCCTGCGAAAAAGACCGTGAAAAATCCCCAAAAGCGCTTTTTGGAGTCTATCAAACGCGAATACACCATTCCTGCTGATGACGTGAGAAAAAGTGCGCTAAAATAAATGGCGTAACCATCTATCCAAAAGAACAGTCGATTGAAAGAAGCCAAGAGGTTGTTATCAGGATATTGCTGGCGGACCAACCAAGAACAAAACAAAAAATATACAATACTGAAAAGTGCATAGGTCAGGAAGACCCTGAACGAAGCCCTGTACATGATATTGATGATGTTGGTTAGGTAGTGGTTTTTCCTTAGGGGGTGTTTTTCGTGAAGTTTTCTTAAAACGAAAATGATATTACAAATATTATACTACGTCGCCCACTGAAGGTTCTTGAAAGTACTTCATAACATGACTTCAAAAACCCCTCGAGAGATTCTGATATTTAAGCCCGATGAAATTTCCCACACCCCATCCGTCAAATTTTAATTTCTATGCTTCCTGTTGTCGGTCACCTGTAATATTGCTCAATGTTTTGCCAAAACGATCGGCCAAGTCTTCAAGAAACTCCCATGATCCCCATGGAGTAAGTCCAATAAAAATGGCAATGATTATGGAGGTCTCCGCATTTTTGAAATCAAACTTGAAACCAGTCTCTCCAAGCGTGAGTTGTACATTAACATAAGAAAGTACAACACTTATGACGATGGCAATAATTGGGACCATAAACAAAAGGCTTGCCTTGTAATATATGGTTGAACTTAGAAACCGGCGTATGTATAAGTAATACCCGGTATTGACTATGAGCCTCAGAAAAGTTGCGATCAATGCCCAAAAAAAGATTTCAAGATAAATTTTCGGTTTACTCCGCCAAAGCCATGAAGTCTCATAAAAGTTAAGTTCGCGCCTGGCTTGTTCGATACTTGTTCTATAAAGAGGATGATTATTGGTCGCTACATATTCGTCGATGCTTTTTAATATCAGATTGACCGTTCGTGATTGAAGTGTATCAATCAGTCTGTTTTCATTCAGCGACCTGACCTCTTCAGTCAAGGTGGTATCGAGACTTGAAACAAGGTCAGATTCACCCAAGACCATTGAAGTATCAATATGTGAAAGGGTATAATCTATGATTGCGCTGATCCCCGATTCTTGTTTTTCATTAGGGGATATCCGATGCATATTCAGATATGTGATGGCGACGATTACGAGGGCAACTGCACATGTTATAAAAAATAAAAACCCCGCCCTTTGAGAAAATCGTTTTTCTGCTTCGAGGTAAAATTTGTGTGTTTCTCCAAATTTAGCCGTCTCCAAATCAATCCTATAGGCCAGTTTTCGGGTTTTGCCTTGTGGGTGTTCTAAAGCCAGAAAAACCGTTTTTACGTTCTCCAACTTTTTTGATCCCAGATCAATGGCGAAAAGCCCCTTTTTTGTTTTGACAGGATCCTGTATTGGTTCAGGATCAGGATTATTTGGAGAAGGAGCGGTTTTTAGAATCCTGACTACGCAATCGTCGATCAGTACATTTTCGTCTGCTTTGCTCAGGTAAACCTTGCCATTATAGATTTTAGTATCACTCATGGTTGAATGTGTGTTTTGGTTGGTTAATTATTTGTTGAATTGAAGTTGCTCGTTAGTTCATGTTCAATTATTAATTCCAATAAATATGAAAAATTCTAAAGGTCAGAGGATCGCTCTGCCGGCATATCATTGTCGACCCAGCGTTGCTTTAAAACACGTGCAAAATGCTCGTTTATGATGCCTTTCTTCCATGCTTTGACCACCAAATGTGCGCTGTTGCGTGCATTGAATTTTGCCAATAGATTGCTTTTGTGTTTATCGACTGTAAGATTTGAAAGATAGAGCTGGCGCCCGATTTCCTTGGAGGTAAAACCTTCGCTCATCAGTACAAGAACTTCTGCCTCGCGCTGACTGACTTTAATGCCATAACTAAATATTTGGTCCATGATGTGTGTGTTTTTGAATGATGCAGAAACAGAAGTCATATGATCTCATCCATGTTGACTTCGGTACTGGTAAAACGCCTAATAGTGACCGTTTTCTAAGTTACTTAAAAAATGTCATAGTTCTAAATAACTCCAATTCGAATAAAAGGATCTGTCCTCAGATTCACCATCAGATCAACCCAAGAGAAAAGTCATTTTCGGTCTAAGCTATTTTCTACAG
>JABDKZ010000217.1 GCA_013001935.1 Maribacter sp. | reverse complement strand
GCATTGGAAAGTTTCACATACGTATATGCACTAAATCCTGAAATGATAGCACCTACAAGAAAAGCATACGGAAACCATTGCCCTGATAACTCAGCTACCTGTCCTAATAAGGCAAATATTCCTGCACCTATCATAACACCTGTACCAAGCGACACCGCTCCGGTTAAACTCAAACTATTTTTCTTGTATTGTGCCATTTCTTAAAATCTAACTAACAGACCGCCACCCCAGCCATAACGATTATTGTAATTTCCTTGTATGGAAAAGTTTCTGGAAACGATGTATGCCAGCCCTACCAGCCATTGGGTTTCACTTTCAAAAGATTTATTGTTTTCCAAATCATTGACCCAACCAAAATCCGCTCTGTACTCATATTCTCCTTCCAAAAAAATTCTTGGAAAAATCAATAGTTCTCTATCCAAACGTATTCTTGGGCGCAGTTGATGGTCCATACTCACATCTACATTAAATCTGTAAGGCGTAAAGTATTTAATCCCAACCAATCCAACGGTATTAAATGTATCGTAAGAATCTGGTGTAGAAGTTTCGGTATTTACCCCTGCATACAAGCGTACCCAATCATTGAGGTATCGATTGTAGTTCACTTCTATCTCGGCATTTTGGTTATAATCAAACTCGCCACGTAGTCCAAATTCATTTCGGATGTTGCTAGACATCAAAAAAAGCTCATTAAAGTTTGAACCTACACGCGCAGCTCCCCAAGAATAATAGTGGTCTGTCTCGTCAATTAGTTTTTGAACTGGATAATCCTTCATTCTTTCATCCCTTGGTGTATCATAACTAAATACGCGTGCCATACCGCCCATCATATGATATAATACGTGACAATGAAAGAACCAGTCACCATATTCTTCGTTATAAAATTCGATGACCACTTTTTGCATCGGTGGTACATTAACAGTATGTTTTAAGGGCGAGCGTTCCCCGTTTTCGTTGATTACCCTAAAGTAATGTCCGTGTAAATGCATTGGATGGTGCATCATAGTAAGGTTGTTCAAGGTAATTCTTGTGACCTCTCCACTTTTGATTTTTATTTTATCAGTTTCTGATAAGGGCACGCCGTTCATACTCCAAACATAGCGTTGCATATTTCCTGTCAGATTAAGCAAAATGTCATTAACAGGTAAATCTGCTTCATATGTGGTTTTTTCTCTTGCCTTTAAAAAATCATAGTTGAAATAGGTTTTACGGGTACTGTAATCGAAAACGGAACTGTCTTTTTGCATTTTGGACATATCGTGATTCATGTGGTCATTCATTTTGTCCATTGTTTTATTATGGTTCATTGGCATAGAATCCTTTTTCATTACCATCGTATTGTCCATATTCATATTGCCGTCGTTCATGGGCATTTTCTCATCCATCTTCATGTTCATATCCATTTGCTTTTTCATTGCACCATCTTTCATGGACATCTTATCGGGCATATCCATGTTCATCTGTTCATCTTTCATATCCATCTTCATTCCATATTTCTGCATCAAAAACTCTGGTGTTTTTTTCTTTTGATTTCCTACCATTGCGGGCGCGCCCATCTTCATATCCATTTTTGCCATTTGCTTCATCATTGCCACTTTGTCCGGTCTGTCAATCGGTTTTGCAGGATAAAGTATACCTTGCCCTAAACGCACGGTAGTATGTCCGGAACCATCTTGGGCTGTAGCAGTAATTTCTAATGTGCCTTCGGGGATGGTAACGATAACATCGTAGGTCTCCGCAATGCCGAAAAGAAATCGGCTTTTGGATATAGGTTCCACATCTATACCATCACTTGAGACAACCATTGGGCTGCCTCCTCCAAAATCCATCCAATAATAGGTAGATGCTGCGGCGTTAATAAAGCGAAGCCTTACTTTTTCACCGGGTTGAAAATTTGGGTACTCTGCTAGTTTTTTACCGTTGGACAAAAAAGCAGGATAATAGACGTCTGCAATATCGGCACCTTCCATTCTATCGCGCCAAAACTTAAATTGAGCTCCCAATGCACCTTCTTTTATGACTCTACTTAATGGCACTGCTGTACCTTTTTTAACTTGGTACCATTCGTTACCCCTTTTAAGGTTACGCAAAACGTTCATAGGTTTTTCATTGGTCCAGTCAGATAACACTACAACCAAATCTTTGTCATAATCCAATGTCTTTTCTTTTGGATGAATGACTATGGAACCATAAACTCCCTTTTGCTCCTGCAACATTGTATGGGAATGATACCAATACGTACCCGATTGGTTAATAGGAATTCTATACTGAAATGTCTTACCAGGTTCAATTGGTGGTGTAGTTAAATAGGGTACACCGTCATAGAAATTTGGAAGTATTAATCCGTGCCAATGCACTGAAGTTTCTTTGTCCATTTTATTGGTTACATTGATTATAGCAAGGTCTCCTTCATTAAATTCTAACGTAGGGCCAGGAATACTACCATTTATAGTCATTCCATTGGCCGTTACGCCTCCAAGGGTCATCTCCTTTTGTTCTAGGGTAAGGTTATACTCTTTTACGGGACGCCCTTCTTCATTTCTGTCTTCTCCGTTTGTTCCGACTTGGGCAAATGTGATTGAGGTAAATAGTAGTATGATAATATTTAATATTCTCATTGTTATTGTGTATATTTTGTATTAATCGTTCGGTCTCAAATTACGCTTTACCAAGTTTGTTCGTTGACCACATCGGTTTATACTTGTGCTTATACCGTTTAGAATGGATAGTGGCCTTCAATTAAGAAATTGTACAATCAATTTTGGAACAAATCAATTTTAGGTATTCAATCGTCATTCAACTCTTTTTTTCCATCTTCTTCCATTCTATAAGGCACACAGATTGCTTTTAATCTTTCTCAGTAAAATGTCAGCCACTGTCGGGATCGCCCTGATTCGCAGATCTTCCAATTCCTGTATCGGTGGGCCTATCCCCATCATAAGCCTTTCCCCTTCGATAGTGGTTTAACCAACTCTTTCGTCTTCCCACTATCAATGATAGTGCGAATACCAAAATACCTATGCCCAATGCCCACAAGTACATATCCATCACTTCAATATTTACTTTCTTCTAAAGTCATTTTGAAATCAACTTTATTATCATTTTTTTGCAAGTTTAACTAAGCAAGTAATCGAGATAACATTTATCCATTTGTTATATAGAGTTGCCTTAATGCGTCATTCGATTGCGCTTCTTGAACTTTAAAAAACTCTCCTCTGACTCAAAGTAGGCCACTTTGC
>JABDKZ010000198.1 GCA_013001935.1 Maribacter sp. | reverse complement strand
TTCTCCAGAAGCCACCTTGGAAGAGGTCTCATGGATTGCCGGCCATTGGAAAGGAGAGGCTTTTGGAGGTGTAGCAGAAGAAATATGGAGTCCACCCCTTGGCGATTCCATGATGTTCGTTTTTAAGTTGGTCTCTGAAGGTAAAGTTCAGTTCTATGAAATTGGTCATATTCAACAAAAAGGTGAAACATTACTATTACAATTGAAACATTTTCATGGTTCCTTGATAGGTTGGGAAGAGAAAGATGAAACCATCGATTTTAAACTGGTGAAACTTGAAGAAAATAGGGTGTATTTTGATGGTTTCACCATTGAAAGAATTAGTGAAAATGAAATAAACATGTACGTTGTTGTTGGTGAGGAAGATGGCTCGTCGGAAGAGGTGAAATTCAATTATAAAAAGGAAAATTAGTATGACCAGGAAGTGTCTTGAATGTGGCGCCGAGTTAAGGGGTCGGGTAGACAAAAAATACTGCTCGGATCACTGTAGAAATGCCTACAATAATAAAGTGAATAAAGACAGTAAGAACCTGATCCGCAATATCAATAACCGGCTTAGAAAAAACTACCGTGTTTTGGATAGCTTCCCCCTCAGAGAAGGGAAAACCAAAACAACACGCACTAGATTGATTGATAGAGGTTTTGATTTTGAATTTATAACAAACCTTTATACTACCAAGAAAGGTACTACATATTACTTTGTATATGACTTGGGTTATTTACCCTTGGATAATGATTATTATATGATTGTAAAGAGGGAATAAGACCTTTATTTCCAATTTTGCCCGCTGAGTTTTAATGCGGCAATCACAATATCTTTACGACTTATCTGGCCTACAAGAAGCCCATCTTTCATGACTGGCAATCTTCTACGATTATGCTTGTCAAAAATTCCTGCTGCATCGAAAATTGAAATATCATGGGGAATGGTCTCAACACCCTTGGTCATATATTTCTCGACACTTTTATCTAGAATAGGTTGGTTAAAATAACGGCTTTCAGATATCTGCTTCATACAATCGGCCTCAGAAATGATTCCAACTAAAAATCCATTGTCATCCAAAACAGGTCCCCCTGAAATATGGTGCTTGGCAAACTTTTCCATCACTTCAAGAATTGACTGTTGCGGAAAAAAGGTTACCAATTTTGTACTCATATAATCTGATACTAAAATCGGAGCATCAAACTCCTTTTTTGCAGTCTTTCTGAATCCTTGAAAACTTTTGATTCCCATATCATTTGAATTTGGCCTACCTCACGGTAGGTTTGGTTGATTTTTAAAGATAGAAAAATAAATCGAAAACCATAAAAAACTCGATGTAATACATGATCCCATTAGAATTTTATACTTTTAAGGCACAAGTATTTCTTATGAATAAGTTCTCCAAAATCACTACACTTTTATTGATCCTCCTAGCCATTTATTGGAGTTTTAAATCGTCAATGCCCCACTATACAATTGATGATAAGGCACCTGAAAATGTATTTTCAACCGACAGGGCCCTAGCACATGTTGCAAAACTCTCTGCAAAACCCCACGGTGTAGGTTTTCCTGCCCATGCCGAAGTACGCTCATATATAGTTTCAGAGTTGGAGTCCTTAGGCTTGGAAACATCGATACAAGAAGGCTATACGGCAGGGGATTGGGGTAACTTGAGCAAAGCCGTAAATATTTTGGCCCGCATCAAAGGAACTGATGATGGTAAGGCCTTATTATTACTTTCACACTATGACAGTAGTCCGCATTCCTCCTTGGGCGCTAGTGATGCCGGTAGTGGCGTTGCCACAATTTTAGAAGGAATAAGGGCATATCTCTCCGACGGGAAACAACCCAAAAATGATATTATTATCCTGATTACAGATGCAGAGGAATTAGGGCTTAACGGGGCTGACTTGTTCGTTAACAAGCACCCTTGGGCGAAAGAGGTAGGTCTTGCATTGAATTTTGAAGCCCGCGGCAGTGGTGGCCCCAGTTATATGCTGATTGAGACAAATCGTGGAAACAGAAAACTAATAGAAGAATTTACACAGGCAAATCCAGAATATCCCGTTGCCAATTCGTTGGTTTATAGTATTTATAAAATGTTGCCCAATGATACCGATTTAACTGTATTTAGGGAAGATGGGGATATTGAAGGTTTAAATTTTGCCTTTATTGATGATCATTATGATTACCATACGGCCCGAGATAATTTTGAACGCTTAGATAAAAATACACTAGCGCACCAAGGCGGTTATTTGATGCCCTTACTACGCTATTTTGCTGATTCAGATGTAAGCAATCTGAAAAGCTTGGATGAATTCATTTATTTTAATGTTCCCTTTTATAAACTGGTTTCGTATCCTTTTGAATGGATCTGGCCCATGTTTATGCTTGCTCTCCTTATCTTCATCGTACTCTTAGTGATCGGTTTCAAGAAAAAAGTGTTGGATATCAATATGGCACTAAAGGGGTTTTTGCCCCTGCTATTGGCCTTGATAATCAATGGTATTATTGGCTTTTATAGCTGGACTGTTCTTAAATGGTTATATCCCGGGTACAAAGATATTTTAC
>JABDKZ010000165.1 GCA_013001935.1 Maribacter sp. | reverse complement strand
ATCATGTTTTGAATATCGTGATGAGCCTTTCGTACTTCAGGAGTTAACTCCTCCAATGATTTTGATTCCGCTTTGATTTTGTAGAAGACCTTGAAACCTTCGAGCATTTTTACAATAGTAGCGCTTTCTTTTAGAAAATTATCTAAATTATTGGTTTGGAGCGTATTAAGATTAATTCCATCTGGTTTTTCGGTTGTTTGGGAAGGCAATTCGGAAGTAAATGGCTGAATGGCCTTTTTGCCCTCAAGATTGACTTTAGTTTGAATGTCTTTGCCGATTAAATCCTCCAGACTAATATCAAAGAATTGTGCGATGGAAATTAACAACTGTAGTTGAGGTTCAACTCCTCTACTTTCATAAGATGCAACTTTACTTCTGCTGATTTTCAAAGCAATAGCCAGCGCTGTTTGACTTATATTTCGCTCTTTTCGGAGGTATTTTAGATTTTTAGCAAAATAATTTTCCATCATTTCAAAATTATAAAATGTTCACTAATTTCAACAGCGTATGTATAAAAAATACGCATTGATGTTGGGTTTTATCACAAAACTAATGCAGGTTATTATTGTAAATTGCCTTCATAAAACATTGACATGAAAACCCAACTTGGACCCAATCTTAAGTTTCTTCGTCAGATGAAAGGGTTGTCTCAAACTCGACTTGCTGAAAGTATTGGCGTTAAGCGAAATAAGATTGCATCCTACGAGTCGGGTATCGTTGAGCCTCAGTTTGCCGTTATTATCAAGCTAACTGAGGCTTTGGATACCAACATTAAGGATTTGCTATTAACCAAAATGGATGATAACGTACTAGAAGTTTTGGATACTCCACCAGATAGCAGGGATACTTCTAAAGTTTATTATGCAATTCGTAAAGAGATAGAAGCATTTATAACCAGTACTTTAAATGGGCAAAAATCTATTGATGGTTTTAGTACCCTATTTGAGCAGTTGCCAAAAGCATCTGAATCCATAGATTGGCAGTTGGATGCTTTACATGCTGATCGGGATCAATTAGTCGATATGATCAAAAGGCTCCTTGCTGTTAATTGGCAATTTATTCACAGTATCCAGGGGCAATCCGATAAAGACTTAGTTTAATTCAGCAGGTTGACGAACGGTAGTTTTGGTGTAAGCGGTAAGCATCCAATGTCTTTTTTCAATTCGCTCAACAAATCTGGTAATCATGTGATCTGTAGCTGTATCACCAATAGAGGCACTGGCATGTGTTACATCAATCATTAATGAAAGTAATATTTCATAATCGGATTTGATATCTCGTACCATTTCATGGCCAGTCATAGCACTTGTTGGTTCCTTTATTTCAGACCTTTCCAAATACTCGTGAAAAGTTGATATTGGTCTTTGACCAAATACCCGAATTCTTTCGGCAATCTTGTCTATTTGCTCGTGTACTGCTTTATATTCCTCTTCAAATATTTCGTGAAGTTCAAAAAAATCAGGTCCGACTACATTCCAATGATAATTTCTGAGTTTTTGATAGTGCACCTGATAATTTGCTAATAAATTATTTAGTGCTTTCACAACAGAGGCGGATTCTATAGAACTAAATCCGAGTTTGCGATAAGCTTTTTTAGTATTCATGATAAATATTTTGATTCACTTATAGGACTAATAAGTGTTGGTAATTGTTCGGTTGATACAAACAATTTCTAAAAAAAAAAATGCACAATAAACGAATTTGATCTATTGTGCATTTATTACTACATAATTTTCAGGCTAGTTATTAGAATAGGAAATACTAAGCAAAGGCTCTGTATTATAATTTTTTAACTCCAGGATATCTCCTGGCATCTGAATTCCTGCCTTTTCTAGTTCCTGAAGACATGTTTTGAATGCATTGGATTGAACATCAAGGGAAGAAATTGAATTATCAAATGTGTTAATCCAATACCGTGCTTCAATATTTATAGTACTACTTCCTAAGCTTTGAATGAAAGTTTGGGGCGATTTTTCGTCCTGCACACCTTTAATATTCTTAAGGTTTTTTAAAATTATTTCTTGAGCGCGATTAACATCAGCGGCATAGTCTACACCTATTCTAAAACTTTTTCTTAGAAAACCATCAATCGTATTATTAAATAGAGGGTTTTTTAGAATATTTGCGTTTGGAACATAGACATCTTTACCATCGGAAGTCTTGATATGTGTGTCGCGAAGACGTAAAGCAACTATAGTGCCTTCTACATTCGCAGTGGTAACATAATCTTTTATACGAAAAGGACTATTGAATGCAAGAATTACTCCTGCAATAAAATTTTCTCCGATATCTCTGAAGGCAAATCCGATGACAATTGCTGATATACTGGCTGCACCTAAGAGGCTGGCTGCTAATCCGGATAGTCCAATGATGTATAAGAATAGCAGAGTCCCAAGTACAACATTCAGTATCGCGAAAAAATTGTTCAGAAACTGTACCATCAATGGGTTTTCAGCTTTTTCCTGAATAAATTGAATACTTTTTTTGCGAATGATTTTGGCAACTAAGAGGAATATTAACAACGTCAATATTCCAAAAGTTAATCGAGGAATAAATGCAATGAAATGGTCGTAATAATCTAATATATTATTTTGAAGGTCTTCTGTAATATTCATAAGTTATTTTTTCTAGGGTGAAGTGAATTATTCTATTAATCATAGGTAATTAGACTAGAACTCCATTTTCTTTCATCATTGCAACTGCTTTTTGATCATTTAGTCCAAGCTTTACTGTTCGTATAGGAAATGGTATGTTGATACTATCTCTATCAAAAGCCTTCTTAATTGCTATGATGGCTTCACTTTGTGCTTTCAGGAATGCTGCCTGATTCGTTTTATGTATCCAAAATCGAAGTGTGAAATTGATAGAACTGCCTCCAAACTCATTGTAGAATAAGTCAATGCCTTTATCTTCTATATAATCCAGATTATTCCGAATCGCATCTATCGCAATACTACGTGCTTTTTTAAGATTGTCGTCGTAAGAAATACCACATGAAATTTCAACTCGTCGGTACAGATTTGTACTATAATTAGTAATCGGATTCTGAAGGACCAATTTATTCGGAATCGAAACAGCCTCGCCTGAAAGTAATTTTATAGAGGTAGCTTTTAGATTGACATCTTCGATAATACCAAAGTATCCATTTGACTCGATTAAATCTCCAATATTGTACTTTTCCCTGGTGGATAGCATAACTCCTGAGAAAATATTCATCAGTGGTTCTTGTAAAGCGAGGCCAATGGCGAGTCCAGCAACACCTGCTGTGGCTAAAAACGAATTCAGCGCTTTATCTAAATTAAGTACACCCAGGATTACAAAAAGTGCTAACATCAAGAATACGACTGTCCCAATGTTGGCAAAGGTTTTAGCTATGGTTCGATTATCGGTAATATTTACTATTAGTTTTAATAAATATTTTTTTACATAGCGGGAAATAATATAGGATGCCGTTGCAATAACTATAGCCAGCACTAGATTTGGAAGGATTGAAATTATTCCTGATAGCCATTCCTGGCTTTGAATTAATAAATTGTCTATGACTGATTGATTATTCATATTGTAGTAAATTTTCTTCTATTGATAATTAAAAGTGAAATGGTTCAACTAATCTACATAACTGATTAAATCCTTTCCTGGAAACAGCTAGTTCTTAATGCTGATTTAGAGGCTCCGTTTACCAAAGCTCTTTTGGACCATTCTTTTGGTTCAAAAATTCTGAATTTTAAATTTGTTCTGCG
>JABDKZ010000162.1 GCA_013001935.1 Maribacter sp. | reverse complement strand
GGCCTTGATTGAAAGCGTGGCCTTTGACCAGTGAAATAGGTTACGGTGTACTGCTTATAACGCCACAGGTAACCAATATCTTTGGGCTACGCCTCTACAAATGACCAGTTACTAAAATTAAATCTTACGTCGCTTGCGCTCTTTTTTCAGCAAAGCAAGCTCCCTACTTGTTTGCCCGGCAACCGAAGTGTTTTCCTCGGCCCTTCGTATTAGGTATGGCATTACGTCACGAACTGGTCCAAAAGGAAGATATTTGGCAACATTATAGCCTTCGGCAGCCAAGTTGAAAGATATATGGTCACTCATGCCAAATAATTGTCCAAACCATACTCTTTTATCGTTTTTGGCAATTCCTTTTTTGGATAGAAGCTCCATAAGATGATAACTACTCTCTTCGTTATGGGTCCCCGCAAAAAGTGAAATAGTTTCTAAGTGATCCAAAATATAGGTAACACAGGTATCAAAATTTTCATCAGTAGCCTCTTTTGTGGCACACATAGGAGATTTATACCCTTTTTCCTCTGCACGCAGGTTTTCCTTTTCCAAATATGCACCTCGCACAACTTTTATTCCTATTTTAAATCCTTCCTCCTTGGCTCTAGCATGTAGTTTCTTTAGATAATCCAACCTGTCCCAACGATACAATTGAAGGGTATTGAATACAACAGCTTCTTTCTCATTGTATTTGCGCATCATATCCTCAACCAGTTGGTCAGCCGCATCTTGCATCCAACTTTCTTCAGCATCGATTAATAAAGAAATACCAAGATCATGGGCTTTTTTACAAGTTGCATCAAAACGATTGATCACTCGCTGCCATTCCGCTTGTTCTGAACTGGTCAAAGTCTCTCCTTTACCTATTTTTTTGTATAATCCAAGACGTCCATATCCTGTAGGTTTAAAAACAGCAAAAGGCATTGCCTCCGTTAGCTTCACGAAGTCCATGATTTCCAAAGTCTTTGCCAAACAGTGGTCAAAGGGATCTTCGGCTTCCTTACCTTCAACCGAGTAATCAAGAACTGAACAGACTCCCTTGTCCCACATTTTATCAACCACCGGCATACAGTCGTCTTCATTGACACCCCCGCAGAAATGGTCAAACACCGTTGCACGAATTAATCCGTCAACAGGAAGATGGGCCTTTAAGGCAAAGTTGGTCATAGCTGTCCCAATTCTAACTAAGGGCTCATTGGCTATCATTTTGAACAAAAAATAAGCACGCTCCAATTCGGAATCCGATTTTAAAGCAAATGCTGTTGAAGTATTCTCAAAAATTCGCTTCATTTTTATCTATTGTTTAATGAATCAAATATAATCACAGATTTTTTATTCCATTCATTAAAAATAGCGTTTATTTTGTATTAAAGATAGAATGTAAAATGGATTCAATCACCACTTCTAGTTATACCGTAAATTTCAATGAACAGGCATTTGAAGCCATGAATAATTGCCTGGCCTCCAAATCCTATTCAAAAATATTCGTATTGGTCGATGAAAATACAAAAGCGCATTGTTTGCCCGTATTTAAAGAGCGACTATCCGATACTTTTTCTTTTGATCTCATCGAAATTAAATCCGGTGAGGAGCACAAGAATATAGATACTTGTAACGCAGTATGGCAAGCACTTTCAGAAATGGACGCTGATCGAAAAAGCCTCCTGATCAATCTTGGAGGGGGCGTTGTTACCGATTTGGGTGGATTCGTTGCATCAACCTACAAAAGAGGTATACAATTCATAAATATCCCCACTACCCTCTTAGCTATGGTCGACGCTTCGGTTGGTGGTAAAACAGGGGTTGACCTTGGTCCGTTAAAAAATCAAATTGGTGTAATCAACCAACCTGAAATGGTTTTGGTGGTCACTAGGTTTTTACAAACTTTGGAAGAACGACAAATGCAAAGTGGGTTTGCTGAAATGCTAAAACATGGTCTTATTCAAAGCAAAGCCTACTGGGAAGAACTTAAGGCATTGACAAACCTCGAAAATATTGACGATCACATTTACAAATCGGTTACCATAAAGAATAAAGTCGTAATTGTAGATCCAACAGAGCAAGGGCTGAGAAAAATCTTGAATTATGGTCATACCCTTGGTCATGCCATTGAATCTTACTTTCTTGAAAGCCGCGAAAAGAAAACCCTCTTGCATGGCGAAGCCATTGCCATTGGTATGATATTAGAGGCATATCTCTCCTATAAATTAACTGGACTTACGAAAGAGGCCTTGGAGAATATAAAATCTACCTTTTTGCAGCACTATCAAAAAATTGAATTTACGGATAAGGATATCTCGGCTATATTGTCGCTCTTAAAATTCGATAAGAAAAATTCCCATGGCCAAATCAACTTCGTTCTATTAGAATCAATTGGCAGGCCGATTATTGATGTGAAAATCCCCAATGAATTATACATCGAGGCTTTCGCATACTACAAAGAACACTAGCTTCATATACTAAAATCGGTGATATACAACTCTTTGCATATTTCAAGATAAAAAATATCTAGTTTAGGTAATAGAAATTTTGAAACGTAGAATCTTCTAAAAAAACCAATCTAGTATTATGATTCGCAAACTTGTAGATTACAATAAACTTGACCATGAACTTGCCTCCAAACTTATAGAAACCTATCCTTACGGTTACGGGGATGAAGACATCATCACGTTTAAAAATGTTAGCGGTGAAATTATCGAAACCGTTGAATTAAGAACCAAGGATACTGTTTATTTGGTAAAAATAAGTAAGAGCTTGGCCAATTTCATTTCTAACTTCGAAGAAAACATTGAAAAAGGTTTGGATGGGAAGGTATTATCCCCAAACGAAGAAGAAAAGCTTAATTCAGAACTAGAACTACAATCAGAAGAAGAGTTCGAGGAAGAGTCTTAATCACAAAAGTTAAAGGTATCTTTCCCTAATCACATTTCTGTGATGCTTCTGATGGCCACAAATAATAAAACCCAAGGCCGCCACACTCATGGGGGAATCGCTAGCGGTTCCTATATTATGAAGTGTTTTCATCTTCCTGTTTGAGTAAAGTGCAATCGTTGAACGCCGAATAGCCTTATATTCTTCAATAATGCTTTCTTTGGATCTTTTATCTGCGTTTGAATTTGGTACAAAAGTATCCTGATCAAATCCTGGCAAGGGTGTTTTATCACCTCGCATGAATCGTAATGCCCGGTATTGAAAAACACGTTCCGTATCCAATACATGAATTAATGCTTCTGCAATCGTCCATTTGCCTTCAGCATAGGCGTAATGCAACTTATCTTCTGGTAAGCTCTCTAGAAATTGAGGAAAATTTCTCAGTTGACTTGTTAAAATATCCAACAGTTCTACATCACCCAATAGATCGATGTAGGATTTATAATAAGGATTATATTCTTCTTTAGTTAATTCCGTAACTCTCATAGGGTCGTATATTAAAAATCCCAAAGACAACACCTTTGGGATATACAATGTTATTGATCAAAGGTTTTACATATCATTGAAAATCCTATGCATTAACCTTTTTTTATCGTTAATACTCTCTTCAAGGGAAATCATTGTTTCCGTTCTGCTGATCCCATCTATATCATCGATTTTAAAGATAATATTTTTAGCATGCGTGGTATCTTTCGCCCTGATCTTGCAAAAAATATTGAATTTACCGGTGGTGATATGAGCTACGGTGACATTGGGTATTTCCTCCAGACGCTCCAGGACAAACTTGGTTTGGTGGGTTTTTTCTAAAAATATGCCAACATAAGCGATAAAAGCATATCCTAGTTTTACATAATCCAATGTAAGTGAGGAACCGCGAATAATTCCTGCTTCCTCCATTTTCTTAACCCGTACGTGAACGGTACCGGCAGAGATTAATAGTTTTTTTGCTATATCTGTGAAAGGGGTTCTGGTGTTATCAATCAACATATCCAGAATCTGGTGGTCTATTTCGTCTAATTTAACTTTTGTCATGGTAATTAAATTTGTGCCAAAAATAAGTAATTAAGAAATTAAATTTAATAAAACTTAATTTTTTTTAACAAAAACGTAAAGAATAATTGTTTTTGGAAAATATTATTTAAAAAAGTAGAATCCAAGCTGGATACTAAATAACGCTATTTTTGCACATGCTTAGGTTTAAAAAAACAGGAATTTCCAAAAACTTGCACTTAGTATGTTTTCCATAGCGAGGAAAATTCAATAACCCAAGACCCGATTTATATAAGTCAATCGTTTCTCAATTCAGGGTATTGCGCTCTAACTAATATTCGTCAAAAATAGTTTTTATAAGTCGCTTTTTGTCATTGATACTTTCTTCAATGAAGAACATTGCCTCTGTTTGTTCAACGCAATCCAAATCCTCAATATCGAATATTATATTTCTCGCTTGATTAATGTCCTTTGCCCTGATTTTACAAAAAATGTCGAACTTACCGGTAGTAATCTGTGCTACCGTTATATTGGGGATTACCTCTAATCGCTGCAGTACAAATTTAACCTGATCTGCCTTCTCTAAATATATGCCAACAAAGGCGACGAATCCATATCCAAGCTTCTTATAATCCAATAAGAGGGAAGTACCTCCAATAAGGCCAGCTTTTTCAACTTTCTTTATTCGCAGATGAACGGTTCCCGCTGATATGCCAAGTTTTTTAGCAATATCAGTATATGACGTTCTAGCATTCTCTATTAAAATTTCTAGAATTTGATGATCAATATTATCTAGTTTCGCACTCTTCAATTTAATTATTTTTACTAAAAGTAATAAATTGAAGTTTTTTATTTAATGTTTAGGGAATATTATTAAATATAATTTATTAAAATTATGATATTCATAGTATTGATTACGAATAATGCATTATAATGTATTCCAATAGGGTTGTTTTTTTAAATCCTCAAAATTCATATCATCAAGGCAGTCAAAGGTTTTGTGGCCAAAATATTCTTCTAAATCTCCTTTACTTTCAATTCTTGGGTCAAATAGTATGGCATCGTTGTCCAAAGTTTCACTGTAAAGAATACCTATCGCTTCCTGCTCTGCATAAGTAATTGGGTTTATCCTATGAGCATTTTTAATGAGTATATCATAGAAAAGTTTATTGTTTTCTGGTATTTCCAAATACGCTTCAATGGTATGATCACCAAGGGCATCACTTGAAATTTCATGCAAGGCCGTGATCAGTGCCCTGAAAATATATTCTCGTGTACATTCCCGCTCGTAGTCATCGGGAAAATGACCTGCTTCGAACAAAATCGTTGGCGTTCCCAACATTTGAAAGGTGTCTCCGATACAATTTGCATTGAAACCATCATCATAGCGACCTACTTGATAAGGAATTATCTTTTGAAGTTCACGGTTTATTGCAGCAATCAATTGCATGCTCAGAGCCCTTGATTTGGAAATACTTCGTGCTTCATCAAATGCAGGGGCTAAAAATGATATTGTTGCCGGTTTTGAAGTACGACCCACGTTAAATATGGTTCTTTGATCATGTAGGTTAAAACAGAAGTCAGGCTTAAACTCCTCAAAACTATCCCTTAGAATTTTGCTTTCTGGTTGACTCCTGTTTTGCGCATCTCTATTGAGGTCTATATTATTGGCATTGACGCGCGTATATGCTTCGGCACCATCAGGATTCAGCATTGGAATAATCTTGATGGTACAAGTACGCAATATTGAATTTGAAACATGGGAATTGGCCATAACCCAATTAACTAAATCAAAAACGGCCTTTGTTGTTGTTGATTCATTCCCATGCATTTGGGACCACATAAATATTTTTTTTGGTCCTTTACCAAAGGTTACAGATTTAATGGGAAGATTTTTAACCGATTTCCCAATTTCCTCAACCTTGAATTCAGGGGGTAGTCTATTTAGTATTTCTGAAATATGGGTGTAAGTAATGTACCGTCCGCATAAACCTTTTTCCTTTATTGATTGGTATTTAATTTCTTGGAAATCCATATTCAACGCTTTACGCAATGTAAAGGTAGCATCAATATAAATTACATTTGTAATCTACAAATTTACATTTGTATACAATAAAAAATCATGTTTGGCACTGTCTTAGCTACAATTGTAAACAATTTAAATGAAAATTAGTTAAGGATTATTATGAGAATTATAATATCTTTAATACCAATACTTTATAATCTTTATATTAAACTTTTATTATAGCTTATTCTTATAATAATCAACTCTTTTTGTGAGGTCAGACACTTTCTTTTTGTAGATTTGCAATCATATTTGTTACAATGGTAAATTCAGAGGATTTTATAAAACGGCTGGAGAAGATTCTTCATTATTACGACTTATCG
>JABDKZ010000158.1 GCA_013001935.1 Maribacter sp. | reverse complement strand
TTGGTGTGCTTCCATGCAATTAAGGATTAATTGCGTGCAAATATACTACATTTAGCAGTAACTTTTTGATACTGCCAAGTTTAATGGGTCTGCGTTCTCTTCAATGTCAAATTATGCAGGACCACTATTGCTGAAACAGTAAATGTCAGGGTCATTAATACTCCAGAGCATATGACAAGATATTTCATCCAAAGCATCCCAGTCCACAATAAATAAATTCCTCCGAATGTAAGGAAGACGGAAAAAAATGGTTCAACTGTGAGGAACAATTTCAACCCGTCAGACATTTTTGTCATCCATACCAAGATTCCCAACAAAAAAAAGATGAATGACATTGAGAGTATATGCGTATGCACAATCGTCAACATTTCACGTTCACTTTTTTTAAATTTCATGACCGCTGCATTGTTATCATCCTCATTGCCCAAATAATTCTCTTCGATTCCGGCGGCCGAAGACGAACTGGTCTTATTGACAAAAAGCAAGCCCGTAAAAAATCCTATGGACAGGATAATAACAAAAGAAGCGATGAAAATCTTAATTCCTAAAGGAAAGGTTGAAAGAAGTCCGCTATACTGCATTATAATAGTTGGTTTTCCTGTAAAATTCCAATGGTCTGTAAGAGTTTATCTATCGCAATGGTCATTGACCTTACCGAAATCGTAGCTCCGGCTATACCATCGATATTAGTTTCATGGTTTACCCTATCCTTGCCCGTTTTGCCATTGAATTGTCTTAACCAACGTTTACTGCCTATTTCACCACCGTATTCCTCACGGTAAATCAATACTTTAGAATGCACAATGCGAAGCTCCTTATCAAATACTACCAAATAATCAAATTCAGCGGTCTTGCTTGCAGCTTTGTCAACGAACATATAACCTAGATAGATATCGTCCTGGGTTACTTTGAAAAAATTATCTTCAGTTATTTGCTTCGGAAGCTCAGTATTCAAAGCTGGGTTTAGCTTTAAAGGGGTAAGTGTAAATCCATCGATTTGAAAAGTTTTTTCAAGTTCTTTGTGTACCCTTTTTTCTAATTTCTTTGGTAAACCAAAGCCTGTTAGAAAAAAGAAGGATAGTATAATAAGTCCAAAAATTGACTTTTCTTTTTGCATGCCTTAAATGTATTAATTTAGAATGAATCTCAATAAAGAAAAGAAATCTTTTCTTACTAAAACCAAACGCCAATACCAAAATTCAATCGATTTTTAACATCGCCGTTTTCCAACGCATTAGTTCGGAATTGGTAATCACCTTTAAGAACAACTCCTGGGGCTATATGGTATGTTAGCCCTGTTGTAATATCTGTTCTATCAAATGCGTTATTCTTTTCTAATGAACCCGCGGTAGCTGCATGTGTATCATACTTCTCATAACGGGTAAAAACAAATAATTTTTGCTTCTTATTCATTGGCAGTAAATTGTAAGCCCCTTCAACATACCAACCTTGCAAAACACTACCTAAATCCCTACTAGTCAAATTATTATAGGCTTCGGTATTCGATAAAGAAGCATGAACAAATTGCCCGCGTGCAGTAAAACGCTTATATGCATACCGGGCGTCCAAGCCAATCATTGATATCCCAATGATGGCACCTTCAATATCCTTAACATCGGCTTCTGCCTGGGTATTACCAAAATAACCTGCGAGCCCAAGTCGTAATCCCGGTATGCCATAATAATCGAATTTTGTTGAAAACGTAGGACTATCAATTGTAGATTTAATTCCTTTTTGACGCCCGCTACGTAGACCATTAGATCCTTTTAAAAAACCAAAGACCCCACCTTCACCATCCGCTTCACTAGACTTGAATCCATTAAATATATAGGCTTGGTACCCTAAAGAAAGCGCATTGAAACGACCACTGACCCCAACCCCTAATTCACGCCAAGTGGTTGGCACTATTACATTATCCATACCAGGACGTTCGGTTCCGTTGAACGTAGTAGGTTCATGAAATTCATTGATAATACCCATGGGCACCAACATAAGGCCACCTCTAAGATTGACGTTGCTACCCACATTGTAGTTTACAAAGGCCTGCTCAACAAAGACCTCCTCAACATGCTCAAATTCGATCTCCGTTACAAATTGCACTTGATCATTAAAACGATACCCTAGGAGTACTACCAATCTTTGAACATCGAGCTCCCCGTTATCGCCTTCAGGTTGGTTATATAACATTTCTCCATAAGCACCAATTGTTACGGCCGAGGCATAGTTACCCGATAAAAGGCGTTGAGCCGCATTTATTTGTTTCTGTGGATCCAACATTATTGAATCTGTTACCGTTTGAGCAGAAAGTAAAGTGGTAAATAGTACTGTAAGTAAAAGAATTGGCTTACGCATTGGTTGGTATATTTATTTAGACTTAATTTAAATAACAACAAATTTATAACCATTTTTAGATACTGCAAAGTTTATTTAAACTAATTCTAAATAATATTTGAAAAGACCGTAGGCACATTAATCATCATATTGAAAGCAAGCCAATTACGGATTAATGGTACTTTGAAAAAAGTTCTGTGGCCTTATTGAAAGCTGCTTCAAAAGTCATCCAATTTACATTGGTAGCCACTTTTTCCGAGGTGAAGTAGGATAACATTTTTTCTGTTGGCATATTCCCTGTCAATTCGTCCTTAGCCATGGGACAACCACCGAAACCCTGTACAGCACCATCGAAGCGTCTACACCCCGACTTGTAGGCAGCATTGACTTTTTCATGCCATTTTGTTGGTGTCGTATGTAAATGCGCGCCAAACTCGATTTCAGGATATTTAGGAATTAGATTTGAGAAAAGATAAGTGATATTTTCCGGGGTCGAGCTGCCTACCGTATCTGACAAGGACAATATACGAGCTCCCATTTCGGCTAATTTTTCTGTCCATTCTCCCACTATTTCAACATTCCATGGGTCGCCATAAGGATTCCCAAAACCCATTGAAATATACGTTACCACCTCTTTATTATTAGTATGCGCAATCTGCAATATCTCTTTTAAAGTTTCAACAGATTGTTCAATGGTCTTATGTGTATTACGCATTTGGAAATTCTCTGATATCGAAAACGGATAGCCCATATAATGAATTTCCTCAAAAAGGCTGGCATTTTGAGCACCTCTTACGTTGGCAACAATAGCCAACAATTTGCTTTTTGTCTTCGATAGATCCAATTGTAAAAGCACCTCAGCGGTATTTACCATTTGTGGTATTGCCCTTGGGGAAACGAAACTTCCAAAATCTATAGTATCGAACCCACATCCTAGTAATGCTTGAATGTATTTGGCCTTTTCTTCAGTAGGAATAAAATCTTTGATGCCTTGCATGGCATCCCTAGGGCATTCAATAATTTTAACCTTTTCAGACATTCAAAATAGCTTTGAAACATACCAAAATTAACACTATTTATTCGATATTAACACAAACAAACCTATACCAACAAACACGACAATTTGTAGCCATTTCATTGTCAAGCCTAGGTTGGCGTGTGCCTTGATATAGTTTGAAATTGACCCTGAAAGTAAGGCTATAAGTCCAAAAATAATTAAAGTCACTAGCATAAAAAGTAGGCCTAAAACATAAAACTGAATTATATGGTGCAGCGAATCACTGAATAAAAAGCCAGGGAAAAAGGCCAAAAAAAAGATAGTAACCTTCGGATTTAACACATTCATAATAAATCCTTGTTTAAACAGCGCTAACAAGCCCTTTTGAGGAACTTTGCCACTAGAAAGAATCAAATGGGCGTCACTCTTAAATACCTTATAGGCCAAATAAAACAAGTATAAGGCCCCAAAAAGCTTGATCGCAAAGAAAATTTGATCACTTTCTTTAATAATCGCCGATACGCCAAATGCCAAAAGTGTTGTATGCACCAAACATCCTGAAACGAGACCAATGGTGGTGGCCAACCCAAATTTTTTACCATTTGCAATACTTTGGGTTAAGACATAAATATTGTCAGGTCCAGGGGCTATTGCCAGTGCTGCAGATGCGATAACAAAGGTAGATAGTAGTTCGTAATTCAAACCAAAAACATTTTCCTAGGAAAAATACAAATTCCCATGCAGTAAAAAGCAATTTTTATATCTTACCAAAAATAAATACTTATGAAATTCATCGCTATAACGTCATGTACGTTTTTTGCCATATTGACAATGCATCTTTTTAATCCCGGGATCAAACAATCAGAACAACCAATGAAAAGTAATATTGAAAATGTGAAGGACAGCGTATTACGACATGTCGTTTTATTTAAGTTTAAAACAGGTACGAGCGCTGCGGATATAGAGAAAATTGAAGATGCATTTTCTAAGCTACCTTCTAAAATACCTGAAATAATGGCTTACGAATGGGGTTTGAACAACAGTCCAGAAGGTTTGGAAAAAGGATTTACGCATTGCTTTTTTCTAACTTTCAAAAGCGAAGAGGATCGGGCCGTTTATTTACCACATCCGGACCATAAGGCATTTGGACAAATTCTTACTCCTCATTTGGATGATGTGCTTGTAATCGATTATTGGACGAATTAAAAAACCCTATTTCTACTTTGCCAGTAGCGCTTTATTGATTCTCTTGATCAGGGCAGGACCTTCGTAAATAAATCCGGTGTAGATCTGTAGTAAATCGGCCCCGGCCTCCAATTTTTCTAATGCATCCTGAACAGAATGGATACCCCCTACTCCAATTATCGGAAAGGCTTTATTACTTTTTTCAGCCAGGAATCGAATCACCTCGGTACTCCTATTCGACATGGGTTTTCCGCTTAAACCACCCTTCTCCTCAGTAAGATAATAGGAAGATTTAAGATTTTGCCGCTCAATGGTGGTATTGGTCGCAATAATGCCATTGATCTTGGTCGTGTCAACTATTTTAATAATGTCCATTAACTGATCATCAGTCAAATCAGGAGCTATTTTCAATAAAATGGGTTTTTCAGAAACATCAGTCCGGGTAGCTGCTATTTTTGTGTTTTCCTTTTTTAATTCTTTGAGCAAAGCAGTCAAGGGTTCCCTATCCTGTAACTCCCTTAATCCAGGTGTGTTTGGTGAACTTACATTGACTACGAAGTAGTCGACATGTGGAAACAGTGCATCAAAACAAATTAGATAATCTTTGGTAGCTTCTTCATTGGGGGTAAGTTTGTTTTTCCCTAT
>JABDKZ010000138.1 GCA_013001935.1 Maribacter sp. | reverse complement strand
AGGTGGTTAAAATACCCCGTCCAGAAATAAAGAACTTTTCTTTTTCCGTACTCATCTCCGGAAGCTGTGGGGTGGCTTTAGCCATATCGAATCCGTTGAGATAGGCTTGCCATTTTGGGAACAATTCAGGATAATCCAGTCGCAGATCGGGCATGATCGACGTAAGCTGGTTATACAGATTACTTTTGGCTGATTGAACATTGGCCGCATACTCTGCTGCGTCTATTCGAATGATACTTTCACCCCTCCTGTAAATCTGGCCAGGTCGAAACAATTTGGTAGTACCACGAAATACGCCTTGAACTTCTGAATAAAGCTCCATTCGGCTTTTTGCCATCAGATTTCCATTGGCCGGCACCATGATCGGTACGATACCATTTTGTACTTTTTCAGTAAACACGGTCTTTACCACCTTTTCGACCCTGGGTCTTGAATTACTCTTGCTATCAATAATCATTTTCGCGATAAAAACCGATGCGACAATTATTAATAGACCTAATATGCTTAAAATTATCTTTCTCATAATATTGGTTAAAACGCTACTTTTTCCTGCGTGAAATTAAATTGTACTTTTTTCAATATTTTTATCATCATCTTTTTTTCTTCCATGGTAATATTTTCTTCCATAGTACTGATGAGTTTTTCTAAAACGGGCCTTGTTTGTTTAAACATAGAGCGCCCTTTATCGGTCAAGAATACCAGATTTATTCGCTTATCCTCTTCACTTTGTTCTCTATGGATATGATTTTTCTTTTCCATTTTTGAAAGCAAGCGCGCCATTGAAGATTTATCGCGGAAAGTTAATGAGGCCAATTCATTTTGATTGAGACCGTTATGTTCATGAAGCTTTTTTAGAATTACCATTTGTTCTTTGCTTAAATCCAGGCCATGTTCATTGAATAATGCCTGCAGGTAATATTCAACCATTTTCACGGTCATACCCATCCATGGCCCTATTGAATTCTCAAAATCGATATGGTCTTCTTTTGTTTTCACGGTGCGAAGCTACATAAAAAACAATTTAGTTGCACCTGCAACTAATGTTAAATTTATCATAATTTTTGTTTAATTATTTTTTATTTTATTTAAACATTATTATCGTCAAATAAAAAAAGGGATGTTTTCACATCCCTTTTAACCAAGCTAACTAAAACTATGAATCACTAACTAATTCTCGTCATCATCCTCTTCAAACTTCGTGTCTGCCATCCTAGTTTTGCTAAAGTTTATGTCTTTGAAATCAATGTTTGCATCGTCCTTATCGTAATCAAAGACCAATAAACCTTGGGTATCCATCATTTCTAAATTTTCGAATGAATTAAAATCATTGTTCTGGATCTGGAATATTTCAAGACTGGCCAATTGTCCAAATTCTGCTGGGATTTCCCCGCCAAATCTATTGTTTGCCAATACCAATTCCTTTAAATTCGTAAGGTTCCCAATTTCATTGGGTATATCACCATATAACCCGTTTTCAAAAAGGCCCAAGCTTTCCAATTTGGTCAGATTACCCAGACTATTGGGGATCGCACCCCTTAAGTTATTGCTTGATAGATTAAGAATTTTCAAATCTTTAAGATTCCCAATACTATCGGGAATACTACCGGATAAGAAATTATTAAAAACGGACAATTCCTGCAACTTGGTCATCATTCCTATTGAGTTTGGTAGGGTACCCTTCAGCCGGTTCATTTCAAGTTTTAAGACCCTTAGTTCTTTCAACAGTCCCAGGCCATTAGGCAATTCACCTGAAATGGAATTGAAAGCCAAGTTGAGTTTTTTGAGATGAATAAGCTTTGATATACTTTCCGGTAAGACACCTGCTAAATTATTATGGAATAGATTTATTTCAACCACTTGATCATTCTCTACCTTAACTCCATGCCATTTTTTATATGATGACTTGATATCCCATGAATTCTTCCAAGCTTCTCCGTTCGTACTATGATAGAGGTCTATTAAGGCTTGTTTTTCATCAATAGAAATATCGGCCAATATTGTATTGAAAGAAAATACACTTAACAAGATCAAACAAATTATTTTTTTCATAACACACAGAATTAGAATATGCTTACGTACAACTAATTTTTCTAAGAATTACCCTACAAATTACTAATATTAACGGTCGAAAAGCAACTTTTATCGTTAAAGCGCGCTATAATGTTGTGTAAGTTCAATTTATTGTGGTGTAGGAAAATAACACAATGTCAAATATTGGGTAATTAGTTAATTTCTTCCAAACCCAAGGTTATATCTTCCCATTGCGACATAAGATCTTCTAGGCTTTTCTTTTTGCTTTGATATGAATCAAAAAAGTTGGGTTTTGCAATGGTCTCATCATATTCCATTAGCAGTTTATGGTCTATTTCTGAGATTTCTTTTTCAAGTGATGCAATTTTGCTCTCTACAGCACTCAGCTTGTTCTTTAAGGACTTTAATTTCTTTTGGTCTTTAAATGAATTCGACTGCTTTTCTGTTTTTACCTTTTTTTCGGTATTATTTTTTTCTTTCTCTATCTCCCTAAAATCATCTGCTTTGCGTTGTTCCAAATAAAAATTGATATCGCCCAAATATTCCTTGATTTTTTTATCCCGAAATTCATAAACCTTATTCGTAAGCCCTTGGAGGAAGTCCCTATCGTGTGAAACCACGATCAATGTCCCTTCAAAACGCTGCAAGGCTTGTTTTAACACATTCTTTGATTTAATATCAAGATGATTGGTTGGTTCGTCCATTACCAGAACATTAAAGGGCTGCAACAACATTTTAGCCAAAGCCAACCTATTACGCTCCCCACCAGATAACACTTTTACGTATTTATCTACCTCCTCGCCACTAAAAAGGAAGGACCCTAGAATATCACGGACCTTACTTCTGTTCTTCTCATTAGCGGCATCGATCATCGTGTCTAATACCGTTTTTCTGCCATCTAGAAATTCGGCTTGGTTTTGGGCAAAATACCCAATCTGCACATTATGGCCCAACTTGCACTTTCCTTCATGCTCTAATTCACCGACCATTA
>JABDKZ010000107.1 GCA_013001935.1 Maribacter sp. | reverse complement strand
CGGAGTAAATATTTCTGCCGTTCATGGTGCATTACCTGAAAGTATGCAGCACTATTTTGGCGTAAAAGATGCGGACTTCTTCGCCTGCGGGCTTAGTTTGGTATTACATCCAAAAAGCCCAATGATTCCAACAGTTCACGCAAATTGGCGCTATTTTGAAATGTATGATAAAAAAGGAAATATCGTTGACCAATGGTTTGGTGGCGGACAAGATTTAACACCCTACTACCTGTTTGAGGAAGATGCCGTTCATTTTCATTCCATTTGTAAAAGGGCGTGCGATACCCATAATCGAGATTTTTACCCGACTTATAAAAAGAAATGCGATGCTTATTTTTGGAATGCCCATAGAAATGAGGCCCGTGGTGTGGGTGGACTCTTTTTTGATTACTGCAAGGCATCGGAACAAACAAGTTTGCAGGACTGGTATAATTTCGTGACCGCTGTAGGTGATAGTTTTCTAGAAGCTTATGTTCCCATAGTAGAAAAGAGGAAAATGCTACCTTTTACAAAAGAACAACGCGATTGGCAAGAAATTAGACGCGGACGCTATGTTGAATTTAATTTGGTTCATGATAAGGGTACCTTATTTGGTTTAAAAACAAACGGCCGCATCGAAAGCATCCTTATGAGTCTACCCCCGCGGGTACAGTGGCAATATGACCATCACCCCGAAAAGGGCAGTGAGGAAGAACGATTGATCAAGGTATTACGTGAACCTAAAGCTTGGGTATAGATGACAAGACAATTACTTTTTGTAACAGGCGTAGCTCTTATATCGTTGTTTTCCTGCAAGCGCTCAAAACAGGCTAAAAGCGATATCCCTATTGAATTCACACAAGATACCCTGGCGGTGGGCTATACCTATTGGTGGCCAGAATCTGGTCCGTTTATAGGGCAATGTGGCGATGAACTTTCTTTGGTCTTCAGCGGTACCATTACAGATATCCTAGCACCCACAGAGGAAGCCGGACCCCTTTACAAGTCACAAAAAGGGTACATTAAAATTGATCGTGTATTTAAAATAAAGGATCTAGGGGAAAAAGGGTATGCCAATCAACAATTCTTTGTTTCTGATTGTTTCGACGGGCTTGAACTAAAAAAAGATGATCTAGTCCTTGTTTTTTGTTATGATTATGAAAATGATCTAAGCATCCCTGGTGGGCAATCCATTATAAAAATTGACGCTTTGGATGATCCCTTGATCACTTCCATTAAAAGCTATATCAACGCTGATCAGAATCCATCTAAAATCAAAAAAGACATGAAGCTTTGGGCAAAGTATGGGCTTGATACTGCTCTGAAAAAAATGATTCAATGCCAGAACAATGCTAACTAGTCCTTAAATACTTAAATTTGGATAAGCGATAATTTGTGATATGAAACTCAAGATTTTCCAAATAGATGCCTTTGCTGATACGGTTTTTTCAGGAAACCCTGCCGCTGTTTGTATTATGGACACCTGGTTGGATGCTTCTTTAATGCAACAAATTGCTGCAGAAAATAATTTGGCGGAAACAGCTTTTGTAGTCAAGGATAATGGCCAATATCATATTCGCTGGTTTACCCCTGAAATTGAGGTTGATTTATGTGGACATGCCACCCTTGCTTCCGCCTTTGTCCTTTTTAAACATTATATCCTGGATTCTGAAACCATTGAATTCTATTCCCATAGAAGCGGACCCTTGACTGTGGAAAAAGGAAAGGATGGCTATTATATTATGGATTTTCCTGTAGACAATTTAGTAAAGGTTGAAGCCATACCGGCCATAAATAAGGCAATAGGCATAGAACCTAAGGAGACTTATAAGGGTAAAACCGATTATTTGCTTATCTACAATAGTCAAAAGATAATCGAAGAAATAAATCCTAACTTTTTTCTTTTAGACCAAGTGGATGCCAGAGGCGTAATCGTCTCCGCCAAAGGTGAAGACGTTGATTTCGTTTCCCGTTTTTTCGCCCCCCAATGTGGCATCAGTGAAGACCCTGTAACAGGATCGGCCCATACGACATTGACCCCTTATTGGTCCCAGGTACTTGGCAAGAAAGTGCTTCATGCCAAACAATTATCCAAAAGGGGTGGCCAGCTTATTTGTGAAGACCAGGGCGAGCGCATCATAATTTCGGGCAAGGCCGTAGCCTATTTAGAAGGTGAAATTGAACTATAAAACAGATATAAAACCAATATTGAAATATGTACCCACTTATACGAAACAGAAGATTACGCACATCAGAATCCATTAGAAGACTGGTTCGTGAAACGCTTATCACACCAGATGATTTTTTAGTACCTCTTTTCGTGGTTGAAGGTAAGGGTGTAAAAGAGGAAATCGCTTCAATGCCAAATTATTATCGCTTGAGTTTGGATAATTTAGAGAAAGAGGTCAAAGAACTTTGGAACATGGGACTTTGTGCGGTTTTATTGTTCGTGAAAGTTCCTGATAGTCTTAAGGACAACAAAGGAACGGAGGCCTTGAATGCAGATGGATTAATGCAACGTGCTATCAAGACCGTAAAAAATGCTTGCCCTGAAATGTTGGTCATGACCGATGTAGCCTTAGATCCCTATTCCTCCTACGGTCATGATGGCGTTGTTGGCGACGGACAAATATTGAATGATGAAACTACCGAAATCCTTGCGGAAATGAGCATTTCCCATGCCCAAGCTGGTGTTGATTTTGTAGCCCCCAGTGATATGATGGACGGTCGTATTCTAAGCATTCGCGAAGCTTTGGAAGATGAAGGATTTATAAACACTGGTATCATGAGCTATAGCGCTAAATACGCAAGTGCCTTTTATGGCCCCTTCCGTGACGCACTTGATTCCGCACCTGTAGACCTTAAAAATGTCCCTAAGGACAAAAAAACCTACCAAATGGACTTTTCCAACAGGTTTGAGGCAATTCGTGAAACCCAAATGGATATTGAGGAAGGTGCTGATATTGTAATGATAAAACCGGGAATTGCCTATTTGGATATAGTTCGCGAAATACGTAACGAAGTCGAAGTACCCATAGCTGTCTACCAAGTGTCAGGCGAATATGCTATGTTAAAGGCGGCAGCTGAAAAAGGATGGTTAGACCATGATGCAGTAATGATGGAGCAACTCTTGGCCATAAAAAGGGCTGGAGCGAACATTATTGCAAGTTATTTCGCTAAGGATGTTGTGCGTTTATTGCCCTAAAGAAAACTTGTTTATTAAATTTTAAATGAGGTATTTAATTTTTATACTATTTGGTTTATTCTTGGCCAGAGGCCATTGCCAGGAAGATAGTGTAGTTCCTATAGCGCTAGAGGCAGACCAAGGTTTACGCTACGGCACCCTAACTAACATGGGAATGGATTCTACTTTCATTTACAGCAAAGTAGATTCAATCATGGAAAACGGCATACGCAACAATGCCTTCCCGGGCGCACAGCTACTGATAGCTAAAAATAGCACGGTTGTATTCCATAAAAGCTATGGTTACCATACTTATGACAGCATTCAAGCGGTTGCAAAAGATGATATTTATGATTTGGCATCTGTAACCAAAATCATTGGTCCTCTTCCTGCAATAATGAAATTGGTTGATGAAGGCAAGCTTAAGCTAGACCTGCCCTTTAGCACCTATTGGAAAGATTGGAAAAACAGCAAGGACAAAAAAGATATTACCCTACGGGAAATATTGGCGCATCAAGCGGGATTAACACCATACATTGTTTTTTTAAATAAGGTTACAAAAAAAAACGGGGATTTGAAAAGACGTTTTATACGTCACGAGGCAAATTCAAGGTTTAACAAACAGGCCTATGACCAACTCTTTGTGAAAAACAATTTTAATCACAAAATGTATCGCATTATCAAGAGGTCAAAAGTAAGTGAAGACAAAGAATATAAGTATTCCGGGCTCACATTTCTAATATTCCCAAAGGTTATTGAACTCGTAACAGGAACGTCCTATGAAACCTACCTGACCACTAATTTTTATTCCCCTTTGGGTGCAAATACATTGGGGTTTAGACCCAAAACCAAAAATTTTCAGAATAAAATAGTCCCGACAGAGTTAGACACCTTGTATAGACATACTTTGACAAAAGGCTGGGTACATGATGAAAATGCTTCGCTTCTGGGTGGAATTTCAGGTAATGCCGGTTTGTTTAGCACGGCAACTGATTTGGCTAAGCTAATGCAGATGTATTTGAATTATGGATCCTTTAACGGGAAGCGCTATATATCAGAATCAACCCTAAAGGAGTTTATTCGTGTACAATATCCGGAAAATGAAAACCGAAGAGGTTTGGGTTTCGACAAACCCCTGTTGAACAATGCTGAGCTATCCCTTTCAGAGGCTTATCCCGCACCTGAGACCAGCGCTTTAAGCTTTGGACATAGCGGTTTTACAGGCACTTTCGTATGGGCTGATCCAAAAAACCAATTGGTATTTATTTTTCTTTCCAATAGGGTATATCCAAGCAGGAAAAACAGAAATTTATATGAAATGAATATTAGGGGAGCACTTCAGCAAGTGTTTTATCAGGCTTCATTGCTGAATTAAACCTTATTTATCATTATTTTAGTCAACCTAAACCAAGTACATGGGATTACTATTTTTTTATGCTTTTATATCAATATTTTTCTCCTTTCTATGCTCCATATTAGAAGCTGTGTTATTGAGTATTAATCCTACTTTTATTAATTTAAAGATAAAAGAGGGTAAGGCTTATGCCGAAACTTTGGAAGCACTTAAAAAGGATGTTGATAAGCCCTTGATTGCCATTCTTACCTTAAATACCATCGCCCACACTGTTGGGGCAATCCTTGTTGGGGTGCAGGCCAAGGTCGCTTATGCCAATATATACGGGACTACACAAAGGACCTTTTTAGGTATTGATTTTACCGAGGACGTTATGGTAGGTGTTGTTTCTACAGTAATGACTATCCTTATCTTGGTGGCCTCTGAAATTATCCCAAAGACCATTGGAGCGACTTATTGGAAGCGATTGGCAAATTTCACAGCTAAATCCCTTAAAATAATGGTCCTTATCCTTAAATGGACAGGGCTTATGTGGATATTACAATTGTTTACCAAACTTGTCGGTGGTAAAGGGCATCACGGAAGTGTTCTTAGTAGGGAAGATTTTACAGCAATGGCAGACATTGCCCATGAAGAAGGGGTTTTTCAGGAATCAGAATCCACTGTAATCAAAAACTTGCTCAAATTCGATGAAATATTGGCCAAAGATGTCATGACACCCAGAACGGTAATGAAAATTGCCCCTGAAAGTATGACCATAAAGGAATTTTTTGATGAGAATCCAAAACTCCGATTTTCTAGAATTCCTATTTACAAGGAAAAGGTCGACAACATTTCAGGATTCATATTAAAGGATACGCTCTTAGAGGAGATAATCCATGAAAACGGCGAAAGTCCTTTGTCGACTATTAAAAGAGAGATTTTGGTAGTAGATCGAAACAAACCTATTCCCGACTTGTTTCAGATTTTTATCACACAAAGACAGCATATTGCCTTGGTGGTTGATGAATATGGAACCATTAGTGGCCTGGTAAGCATGGAAGATGTAATAGAAACGCTTCTAGGGCTTGAAATCGTTGATGAGAGTGATAATGTAGACGATTTACAGATATTAGCACGCG
>JABDKZ010000106.1 GCA_013001935.1 Maribacter sp. | reverse complement strand
CAATGTCCATGGGATAAAAAACAGACCATGCAAACGCTAAGACATCTTACGATAGAGGAGACCTATGAACTTGGTGATGCTATATTGGATGATAATCTGGTTGAGGTTAAAAATGAACTGGGCGACCTCTTATTGCATATTGTCTTTTATTCAAAAATTGGATCGGAAACCGATGATTTTGATATCGCGGATGTTTGTAATGATATATGTGAAAAGTTGATCAGTAGGCATCCCCATATCTATGGAGATGTGAAGGTGAAAGACGAAGAAGAAGTAAAGCAAAATTGGGAAAATATTAAACTGAAAGAGGGAAAGAAAAGTGTCTTGGAAGGTGTGCCAAATGGTTTGCCAGCTTTGGTAAAGGCAAATCGCATTCAGGATAAGGTTGCCGGTGTGGGCTTTGACTGGGAAAAGCCCGAACAGGTTTTTGAGAAAGTAAAAGAAGAACTCGCCGAATTAGAGGAGGAGGTAAGCACAGGAAATGCTGATATGGTAGAATCTGAATTTGGGGATGTACTTTTTTCCATGATTAATTATGCCCGTTTTCTGAATGTTGACCCTGAAAATGCCTTAGAGCGCACCAATAAGAAATTCATAAACCGGTTTCAATATTTAGAGACTAAAGCTAAAAAAAGTGGCAAGACCTTGAAAGATATGACCCTAGCTGAAATGGAGGTATATTGGGAAGAGGCCAAATCACTATAGTCTATAATCCTTATTAATTCTAGACCCTTGAAGTAATACTAAATGCAATATCAGGGAGCAAGTTATCTTTACAGCCGTTTAATCATCCTATTTTGTTGAAGCAATACACCAAAGAATTCAAATACAATATCCGCTTGTCGGTCCCTGTGATAATGGGAATGCTTGGCCACACATTTGTTGCTTTTGCCGATAATATCATGGTAGGTCAGCTTGGAACAGCCGAACTTGCGGCAGTCTCCTTAGGGAATAGTTTTGTTTTTATTGCAATGTCATTGGGTATTGGTTTTTCAACGGCAATAACGCCTTTAGTTGCCGAAGCAGATGGCGCGGGTAATAAGGCAAATGGTAAAAGCGCCTTAAAACATGGATTGGTTTTGTGTACACTATTGGGAGTATCTCTTTTTGGGATAATCCTTGTACTAAAACCGATTATGTACCTTATGAAACAACCTCCTGAAGTTGTTGAATTGGCAATGCCTTATCTTGATTTGGTTGCATTTTCATTGGTGCCTTTGATAATCTTCCAGGCCTTTAAGCAATTTTCGGAAGGTCTGTCCCAGACTAAATACCCAATGTATGCTACGATAATAGCCAATGTGGTGAATATTGTTTTGAATTATTTATTGATTTTTGGTTCTTTTGGATTTCCAAAACTAGGAATTGTAGGAGCGGCCATAGGCACCTTGACCTCCCGATTTATAATGGTTTTCTATATCTGGTTTTTACTCAAAGGGAAAAAGAAATTCCATGATTATGTTACTGGATTTAATTTCAAACGGATAGAAAAAAAGGTGATGCGCAAAATCATTAATCTGGGATTTCCATCTGCATTACAAATGTTTTTTGAAGTGGCCATTTTTACAGCCGCCATCTGGTTAAGTGGTGTCTTGGGAAAAAATGCGCAAGCCGCAAATCAAATTGCATTGAATTTGAGTAGTATGACTTTTATGTTTGGAATGGGACTAGGGGTTGCTGCAATGATACGTGTGGGAAATCAAAAAGGCCTACAGAATTTTAAGGAATTAAGACGAATTGCACAATCCATATTCTTTTTGACCCTTATTGTAGAGGTTTTATTCGCAGCTTTATTTTTATGGGGAAGGGATTGGTTTCCGACACTATATTTAGACGTAAATGATGCCAAAAATATGGCAGATAATACCGAAGTGATTTTCCTTGCAGGTCAGTTGCTATTGGTAGCAGCCTTTTTTCAAATTTCTGATGGAATCCAAGTGGTGGTTTTAGGCGCCCTTAGAGGGTTGCAAGATGTGAAAATACCAACTTTGATTACATTTATAGCCTATTGGATTATAGGTTTCCCCATATCATATTATTTAGGTCTATTCACTGATTTTGGAAGTATAGGGATTTGGATTGGATTGCTTACTGGATTAAGTGCCTCTGCGATTATGTTGTATATTCGATTTAATTATTTGACTAAAAAACTAATTACAAGTTAATTTAGAAAGCTATAATGGAACTACCAAAATTTATATTAGGGGATAATACCGACTTACCTTCTGCCATTTTTGTATTGCACACTGAATATCCTCGATTCATTATTAATTTAGAAGATGATGAGGTTGCATGGTTAGAGGATTTTACCAAGGAAGATGAAAAAGACTTGGAATCTGAAACCCAAAGTCTTATTGAACAGGCTACGGCATTTTATGATAGGGAAGTATCCCGTTACGAAGACTGATCAACATGTTAGAAGAACTCGTACAGTTTGACAAGGATTTGTTTCTTTTTCTCAATGGATTGGGAAACCCCAATTGGGATGGGTTTTGGATGTTTGCAACGAATAAATTTACTTCTATTCCAATATATATTGTTTTACTGGCACTTACTTATATGCAATTGGGCTTGAGAAAGACACTTGTTGTGCTACTGACCATTGCTTTTTTAATCCTTGTTACCGACCAATTGGCCAATTTCTTCAAATACGGAGTAGAGCGATTGCGCCCTTACTATGATCAAGATGTTAGTACGGTTATGCGTTTGGTTAAGAATTCGTGTGGCGGAAGATTTGGCTATTTCTCTGCACATGCGGCAAATTCTTTCGCCCTTGCCTCATTTTTCACTTTTTTATTAAAGTACAAATTCAAGTACATAGGTTTGTTATTGTTATTATGGGCAGGTATCGTTGCATATAGTAGAATTTATATTGGTGTTCATTTTCCATTGGATGTGCTGACCGGAGCTGCTATCGGACTAGGAATGAGCTGGCTGTTTGCAAAGTTGTATATATTTGCACTCAACAAATTCCAACTATGATTTCGAACTCCAGGTATTGGTCTTTGATGCTTCTGATTGTTCTGATATACATCACTGGCATGTTCGTCACACTTTTCGAAAATGATTCAGCTCAGTTTGCGGTCATGGCCATGAGAATGGTTCAAGAGAATGATTTTCTTAGCCTTTTTAAAGGACCAGAAGCCTATTTAGACAAGCCCCATATGCATTATTGGTTGGCGGCTTTGTCCTTTAAGGTTTTCGGAATTCACGATTGGGCCTATCGTATTCCTGGTATACTTGCAACTCTACTTGGCGCTTACAGTTGCTTTGGTTTGGGAAGACTGTTGTATTCTCAAAATGTGGGCAAACTTGCAGCGCTTATTTTTATGACGAGCCAGACCATTGTTTTAGGTGCTATTGATGTACGTACCGATGCCGTCTTAACAGGTTTTACCATTTTTGCAATATGGCATTTAGTAGCTTATATCGAGAAAAACTCACTATTACATATAATTCTTGGCGCTTTTGGAGCAGGTATAGCTTTTTCAACCAAAGGACAAATAGCACTACTGGTTGTAGGTTTGCCCATACTTTGTCATTTGGCGTATGCGCGTAAATGGAAGATGTTCCTTAACTGGCGTGTGTTGATCGGAATATTGATCTTTGCGATTGTAATAATCCCAATGCTCTATGCCTATTATCATCAGTTTGATTTACATCCAGAAACAATTATACGTGGCAAAGGTAATAGAAGTGGTGTGTTCTTTATTTTTTGGGAACAGAGTTTTGAGCGACTGAGCGGAGAAGGTATTGGTAAGAATAGTCCTGACTATTTTTTCTTTTTCCATACCTTTTTATGGGTTTTCCTTCCTTGGACAATTGTTGGTCTTATTGCCTATTGGAAAAAAGCCAGAGCACTGGTAATGTCCAAATTTAAATACAATCCCAAGAGTGAAATTTTAACCTTAGGAGGAATTAC
>JABDKZ010000098.1 GCA_013001935.1 Maribacter sp. | reverse complement strand
ATTCTCCCATACGCTGCGCCAAACATCATTGGATTGTAATTTAACCTCTTTTCGCTGAAGGGCGAAATACAATGCTGTTATTACAGCAAGTGCGGCCATCATTGCGATCATATCCAATTTGAACATCACCACAAAACAGGCTATGAATCCAAGAAGACCGATCCAGCGTTTTATCTTGAAAGTAGGTTGAAAATCGGGATTTGCCCAACTTTCCAAGAAATAGGATATGTTGATGAATCCGTAAGCCGTTAAATAAAACATGGATACAACTCTGGCAATAACATCCAATTCTCCAATAAGAATTCCGGCTTCGGCAATAATAAAGACTAAGAAAAGAGCATTTATAGGTTCTTTATTTGCACCTCTACCTTTACCGAATATTGTTGGGGTTACCTTATCTTTCGACATAGCTTGTAAGATCCTTGGTCCCCCAAGTATACCACCTAGCGCCGAAGATAGGGTAGCCCCCCATATACCGGCAACTACAGCGGGAGCGAAAAGGGCCATCTTCATCAGGATGTTGTAATCTGTTTTTAAGAGATCTGGATCTATGGCAAAAGACATAAAGACGGCTAAAAGAATATAAACGAAAAGTCCTGTACCTATGGCGGCAAGCGTACCTGTGGGAATCGATTTTTTTGGATCTTTCAAATCGCCACTCATGGCGATACCTGCTGTAAATCCGGTAACGGCAGGAAAGAATACCGCAAAAACAACTTCCAAGGAAACTGCATCTTCTGTTGCGAAAAAAGTAACTGATTGAGGTGCAAATTCCGATGTGCCTAAAAAAATGGATATCAAGGAAATAGCAATCGCTGCCAATATGAAAAACTGAGCTTTTAAGGCTACTGAGGTACTAATGATCGCCAATAAAGTCAATGCCAATAAGGCAATAGTACCTGTTAGTCTAAAATCATTCACGGCCATTCCAAAACCGAAATAGGAGTTAAAACTTTCCGAAAAACCAATAAGGTATAACGCAATCGAAAATGCCGTGCCCACATAGAGCGCAATACCTATTGATCCCCCAATGGGAATGCCCATACTTCGCGAAAGAACATAATAGATGCCTCCGGCCCCGATCTTCTTATCCGTGGCAACCGAAGACACACTTAAACCGGTGGTTACGGCGATGATATGGGCTATTATTATAATTCCGATCGCCCCTAAAAGGCCAGCATTACCTACGACCCAACCCAATCGCATATACATGATTACACCCAAAATAGTCAAGATCGATGGGGTAAAAACACCAGCAAAGGTTCCGAATTTCTTTTTAATGGCCATTTAGTATGGGTTGGTTAGCTTCTTTCCTATAAAATGTAGTAAGGTAATTATTCTTTTTGTGCTAATAATAATGAAAATGATGTTTTTATGGATAACTGGAATTTACATTGAAATCAAACTTTGACACTACCTTATTATCAGTATCTTTAATTGGCAATATAACCCTACACTAAATTCATTTATAATGGCGGATAAATCTAATAGCAATGAGGCGGATTCTGGCCGAAGAACATTTATTAAAAAATCGGGAATGGCTCTTGTGGGTACTTCGATTGTATATCCTTCTGGCGTTTTCAGTGCTTCGGGTCTTTCCCAAGATTCAAAACTAAAAGTCGGACTGATCGGTTGCGGCGGACGTGGTACAGGGGCTGCGGTTCAAGCTCTACAAGCCGATCCAAATACGGTTCTTACGGCTATGGGTGATGTTTTTGAAGATCGTTTGGAAACTGCATATTCCGAAATTGTAAAAATATCCGGTAATCAGGTCAAAGTAAACAAAACACAAAAGTATATCGGTTTTGATGCATACCAAAAAGTATTGGATTCTGGTGTAGATGTTGTTTTGCTTACAACACCACCTGGTTTTAGACCTGACCATTTAACGGCAGCTATCAATGCGGGCAAACATGTATTTTGCGAAAAGCCAGTTGCTGTTGACGCCCCCGGTGTTCGAAAAGTATTGGAGGCTGCTAAAATGGCTAAAGAAAAAGGATTATCCCTGGTTTCTGGGTTTTGTTTTCGATATGACAATGCCAAAAGGGCGACTTTTGGAAAGATTTTGAATGGGGAAATTGGGGATATCAACACCATAACCACTTTCCGTAATGGTGGTGAACTCTGGTACAAAGAGCGTGAATTGGACTGGTCGCAAATGACCTATCAAATGCGCAATTGGTATTACTACAATTGGTTATCAGGTGATTTTATCGTTGAAATGGCTGTTCATAGTTTGGATTTGATGTCGTGGGCAATGGGCGATGTCATGCCGATAAGTGCTGTAGGAACTGGCGGTAGACAAGCTAGAACCCATGAACGTTATGGTAATATTTATGATCATTTTGCCGTAGAATTTGAATATGCAAACGGTGCCAAAGGCTATCATTTTACAAGGCAACAAGCTGAAACTTCGCATCGTAATAGCGTGGATGTTATTGGGGCTCATGGTTCCGCGAAAATCAATGTTGGCCGTCAATATGAAGTCAAGAGCCACGACAAGAGTTGGGAATTTGAAGGTGAACGCAATAATATGTATCAGACTGAACACGATGAGCTTTTTGCCTCAATACGTAGCGGAAAACCGCATAACGACGGCGAATATATGGCGCACAGCACCATGTTGGGAATTTGGGCACGAATGGTAGCATACACGGGGCAAACCATATCTTGGGAACAAGCTATAAATTCCAAAGAGGTTTTAGGTCCTAAAAACGAAGATTATGCTTGGGATTATGATTATGCAATGCCACCAATAGCCGTGCCTGGAAAGGCGAAATTCATATAATGGTTTAAATGACAAATATGAAAACTTATAAGAGCTTTGTGCTAATTATTTTTGTTTTATTATCCACTTATGCCTACGATCAACAAGAAGCTATAGCTTTTGGTACGGAAACTTCGCTAACGCAATTGATATCGAATTCAGAAGAGCGAAGCATTAACTGGTTCAATGTCAATACCGATCCCGATACCTGGTATACCGAAAAAGATTTACTTATCTGTAAAGGCATGCCTATAGGAGTTATGCGTTCGCAAAAACAGTATGAAAACTTTATTTTAAAGGTGGAGTGGCGACATATGGAGGCTGGTGGAAATTCTGGGGTATTTGTATGGAGTGATGCGAAACCTGATGAACAATCGCGTTTGCCTGGTGGGGTAGAAGTTCAAATGCTAGAGTTAGATTGGGTGAAACTAAATACAAGGGATGGAAAGGTACCACCAATTGCTTATGTGCATGGGGAGTTATTTGGTGTTGGTGGGGTTGAAACGATTCCCGATAATCCTAGGGGAATACGAAGTAAATCGATTGAAAATAGAGCTTTGGGGAAAGGGCAATGGAATAGTTATACTGTTGTTTGTGTTGATGGTACCATTAAACTATCAGTAAACGGTAAGTTTGTTAATGGCATTAGTCAATCAACGATAAAGAAAGGTTATATATGTCTTGAGTCTGAAGGCGCGGAAATACATTTTCGAAATTTTAAGCTTATCGAATTACCCGATGGCATAACTACTAAAGAACAGGTAGTTGATGCCCTGAGGGATTGACTAATAGGAGTTAAATCCCCTAACATTCCCCATAGTTATTTTCATTGGCCCAATTAGGTGTGATTTGGGCAGAAAGGCACCACTATTAACGATTAACCAATCATCCCAAGAAGCTTCCAATCCACCAATAGGGATAATTTGCACCCACATTTTAAAGCTTTCGGGAAAGCCATCAGGTCTTAGTTTCCATAAATAGGAATCTCCAGGGGTAGTACCACCGCTGGTATAGGTAACCAGAAGCCGGTTTGTGCCATCGTCTAATTTCACTAAACTACGTGTAACTCCTTCATCAAAGACCTTAAATGGGGCCACTAGCCAAAAAGAATCATTGTTGAATAGTTTAATTGCCTTTTCAATTGCGTCGTTTCGTCGCTTATCATTTCTAACAATAACTTTTCTTTGAAAAACATGGCTGTTTCGCGGTGCTTTGAGCATTAGATTTACTGTTATGTCATCCCATGAAACCTTAACTTTTCCTAGAGTTTTATCCCATTTATAAGTATGTTTTCCATTGCGAAATGTCCATTCCAGATAGCGTGTATTCTTGA
>JABDKZ010000096.1 GCA_013001935.1 Maribacter sp. | reverse complement strand
TAGTTTTCGAGGAAGATTTGACCGTCCCTGAAGCTGAAGCATATTGGCAAGCCTTTATAAGAGCGCCGAAAATGAGCATCATTAAAAATTAGAAAAACCTTAAAAGGATGAAAAGAAGATATTTTATCAATAAAACTGCCATGGGCACGGCTGCCCTAGTTGGTTTTCCCACAATAGTACCGGCCCATGTTTTAGGGAAGGATGCACCGAGCAATAAAATCAACATAGGTCAAATTGGATGTGGCCGTATTGCCCGTGACCATGATATTCATGATACAATTCGTTTTGATAGTGCAAGGTATGTAGCTGTTTGCGATGTGGATGCTAAAAGAGTGGCCGATGCCAAAGTTCTTATCGATTCTTTTTATAAAGAAAAGACTGGGAAAGAAAAGTATATGGACACTAAAGTTTATGAAGACTATCGGGAGATGCTTTTGAATAAGGATATTGATGCGGTAGTTATTAGTACCCCAGATCATTGGCATTCACAACCAGCAATGGAAGCTGCATTAGCCGGGAAAGATATTTACCTGCAAAAACCAACTTCATTGACTGTAAGGGAAGGGCAGCAACTACGCGATATAGTAAAAAGTAAAAATGTGATATTACAGGTTGGAACACAACAGCGGGCAATGCCACAATTCAGAATTGCAGCAGAGTTGGTAAGAAATGGACGCATTGGTAAGATTCATACGGTCAAGATAGGACTGCCTGGCGATCCTGCAGGTCCAGAAGCAACAGAGATGCCCATACCTAGTAATTTAAACTATGATAGGTGGTTGGGATCAACACCAGAAGTACCTTATACTGAAATTGGGGTGCATCCTCAAAACGACTATAGTAGACCAGGATGGTTGCGGCACAGAAATTATGGAGCAGGAATGATCACAGGGTGGGGACAACATCATTACGATTCAGCGGCATGGGGTATGGATACTGAATTGACGGGCCCTATTTCTGTCGAGGCACTGGCAGAATTCCCAAAATCAGGATTATGGAACGTTCATGGAGATTTCTTGGTAAAACATGAATATGCAAACGGCATTACGGTTTATACAAGCGGAGGATATACCAATGGTATACGATATGAAGGAACCAATGGTTGGATTTTTGTTTCCCGTGGGGCATATACAGCTTCAGCATCTGATCCCGTGGATAAGGAAAAAAGCAATAAGGCATTGAATGCATCCGATGTCAAGATTTTGGCTTCACAAATAAGGGAGGATGAGACGCATCTATACAAAATAAACGATCAACATGGCAATTGGCTAGATTGTATTAAAAGCCGTGAAGAACCCATATCACCTATTGATAAAGGGCATAAAGCCTGTACGGTCTGCTTAATAAGTGATATAGCAATGCAGTTCTCACGTAAACTAGATTGGGATCCTGAAAAGGAGGTGTTTTTGAACGATGATGAAGCTAATGCCTTATTACATCGCGAACAACGTAAACCATACGGAACAGATTATGTTAAGGTTTAATCTAATAACATCAATATGTTTATTTGAACTGATATTGCCAATTGAAGTATATCATTACTAAAACATTTTATCAATGAAATTTTTTAATTGCATATTACTTTTAGGTCTTTGTATTGGCTGTGGTGAAAAAAAGGAAATGAAAAGCATAACCGGAAATAGCAATGAAATTGTGAAATTAATGACATTGGACCCTGGGCACTTTCATGCTGCATTGGTTCATAAGACCATGTATGGGAATGTAGATTCAACCGTGTATGTATTTGCCCCTGAGGGTCCAGAGGTTAAGGATTTTCTGAACGAGATAAGTACCTATAATTCAAGAGCGGAAATGCCAACGAACTGGAATGTAGCATCTTATTTAGGTGATGATTATCTTGACCGGATGATATCAAGAAGGCCAGGTCATGTTATGGTCGTTGCAGGAAAAAATTCAAAAAAGATTGATTACGTTCTAGAGGCTGTGAAAGCGGGATTGAATGTTTATGCCGACAAGCCCTTGGTTATTGATCAAGAAGGTTTTAAAAAATTAAAGCAGGCATTTAAAATCGCAAAAGCGAAGGGGGTTATGATTTATGATATTATGACTGAACGATTTGAATCAACCACTCGCATGCAAAAACACATTGCTACATTGCCAAATATATTTGGGGAACTAATTGAAGGTACGATTGAAGAACCTGCGATAAGTAAGGAAAGTGTACATCATTTCTTTAAATATGTATCAGGACGACCACTCGTGCGTCCACCCTGGTTTTTTGATATAAATGAGGAAGGGGAAGGCCTTGTAGATGTGACCACACATTTAGTTGATTTGGTACAATGGGAAGCATTTCCTTCAGAAATAATAGATACTACTGAAATTGAAATGCTGTCAGCTAAACGATGGCCAACTATTTTGACAACTACTGAATTTAAAAAGGTAACTGGTTTAGAATCGTTTCCTACTTTTCTAGAAAAAGATATCATTGATAACAAATTGAATGTTTTCTGTAATGGTGAAATGAATTATAAAATTAGGGGAAAGCATGCCAAAGTTTCCGTAATTTGGAACTATCGGGCTCCTGAAGGAACAGGGGATACACATTACAGTATAATGCGGGGTACCAAGAGTAATTTGATAATAAAGCAAGGGGAAGAGGAAAACTTTAAGCCAACTTTGTACATCGAGGTTTTAAACAAATTAAATTTTGAGGAAGAATTGAACGATGCCTTAACCAATGAAATTGCTGGGCTATTTCCGGGTACAAGTGCGGATAAGTTATCTAGTTCAGTTTGGAGAATAAATATCCCCGACGAATTCAAGATAGGTCATGAAGCTCATTTTGCGCAAGTAACCCAAAATTACCTTGATTATCTGAAGGCAGGCGAAATGCCTCAGTGGGAAGTCCCCAATATGATAACGAAATACTATACAACAATTAAGGCCTATACAATGGCGAAGGCAAACGAATAATAAAAAGCTATAATGAATAATTTATTCAATATTAAAGACAAGTGTTTTGCCCTTTCAGGCGGTACGGGAACCCTAGGTGGCTCAATTTCAACGTATTTGGTAGAAAATGGGGCCAAAATTATTTTATTGGGTAGGACCAAGTATAAATTAGACAACAAATGTGCAGCATTAAATGCTATAGAACAAGGTTGTGCAACCTCTTTTGAAGTCGACGTATTAAATGAAGCGGAGATGCTCGTTGTAAAAGATAAGATTGCAACGGATTATGGAAATCTTGATGGCCTAATTAATCTTGCTGGAGGAAATGTTCCCGGAGCTACTTTAACTGATGACCAAACAATTTATGACATTGAACTTAAAGACACGAAAAATGTAATTGACATTAATCTTTACGGAACCATTATTCCGACTATTGTTTTGAGCGAGCTAATGGCCAATCAAGGCCAAGGTTCTATCATCAATATATCTTCAATGGCTTCTAAACAGGCAATTTCTAGGGTATTGGGGTATTCTGTCGCAAAAGCGGGGATAGATATTTTCACCAAATGGATGGCAAATGAAATGGCCTCAAAATTTAGTGATGCTATAAGAGTAAATGCCATAGCCCCGGGGTTCTTTATCAGCAATCAAAACAGACGATTGTTGACAGATGAAGATGGCAGTTATACAACCAGAGGTGAAGCCATAATTAAAAATACACCAATGGGCCGTTTTGGAGAAGCTCCCGAGTTAAATGGTCTAGTACATTATCTGTTAAGTAATGCTTCTAGTTTTGTTACGGGTGAAATCTTTGATGTTGATGGTGGGTTTAGTTCATTTTCCGGAGTATAGCATTATTACGGTAACAATGCATAAATGTCAAGGAATTACATGTACTTGAAAATTTAAGATTCACAAAACTCCTTAGGTATTAATTACATCCCGATATTCAAGAAAAAACTCCTCCAATTGCTTCATGTTGGCATTCAAAAAGAACATGGTCTCTTGCCAAGTATTCTTGTTATGAATACACACCTGAGGTTTTTCTACATAAATCCTTGAAATCTTCTTATGGTTGTCCACTACAATAGAATCTGCAAAAAGTACATTAGTAATATATTTTTCTTTCAGAATCGATTTTAATGAGATTAAATTGTCCCATAGTACTAAGCGCCGTGCTAAATCAGAATGTTCTATATCTAAGGATACCATTGCCTTTTTTAACCCAAAATGAAATTTTAAAGTCAGTCCTTTTATTCGGGTATTATACAAGATCCACTTCTTTGGATAGGATTTGCCAAAAGAAAGCCAGAAATCGTGGCGTAGTATTTTTGATTCTTCCTTGCTGAACATCTATAAGACAAATGCGATTATGATTCCCAGTAAGATTACCAGTAGTTTTCTCAAATTGAATTTATGGTCCTGGGAACTTTCGAATAAAATAACTGTAGAAATATGTAAAAATACACCTATAACTAATGCGGTAATCGGTAAATAATAGGTGCGGGCAAATTCAAAATTAGCAGCAAGATAATTGCCTAAAGGAGTCATCAATGCAAAGAGGACAATGAATAACACGGCATTGACCAATTTTATTTTAGAATTCAATAAAAATATGCTCAAAATAATGGCTATCGGAATTTTATGAATTAATATGCCATAGATTATGGTATCGTGTGTATCAATAGGAAAGCCTTCCAACAAAGAGTGAATAGCCAAACTTATGAATAACAGCCAAGGGAAATTGGTTTTTTCATGGTCTAAATGAACATGCCCATGTTCGGCACCTTTGGAAAAGAATTCCAGGAAAATCTGCAATAAGATACCTAGCATTATAAAGACACCAATGGTCTTGGAATCTGATTCTTCATATACTGAGGGCAAAAGCTCAAAAATGGTCAGGGCTAATAAAAAAGCTCCACTGAAAGCTAACAATAACTTTAAATTCCCATTATTTTTTGGTTTTACGAGGTATACGAATGTAAAACTCAACAAAACCCCGAGTATGAGCAATAAATAGGCCATTAATGCTGGTTTAGGTACAGTTACTATTTAGTTACACATACCATGGATGGCGCAAAAATACTGTATTTTTGTCGCAATCTTTATAAAGCATATGAACAATAATTTTAGAATGCTTGCCAAGACTTTATACGGTTTTGAAGAGCTTTTGGCGAAGGAATTACGAAATCTCGGTGCAAGTAATGTTACGGAAGGTGTACGCAGCGTTTCTTTTGATGGGGACACAGGGTTTATGTATAAGGCCAACCTTTGTTTACGAACGGCTATCAAGATTATTAAGCCTATACATTCCTTCACCGTTCGAAATGAGAATGAGCTTTATAAAAAGATCTATAACATGGATTGGACCGAAGTGCTATCCCCCGATGCTACTTTCGCAATAGATACTACCTTATTTTCAGATGTTTTCACCCATTCACTCTATGTATCCCAGAAAATAAAGGATGCCATTGTTGATAAATTTAGGGATACCCATGGGCAAAGACCTAGCGTTGATGTAAAGTTCCCGGATGTTCGCCTTAATGTTCATATTCATAAAGAACAGTGCAATGTATCGTTAGATAGTTCGGGGAGATCATTACATCATAGGGGTTATCGGACGGCAACGAATATAGCACCGATCAATGAGGTTTTGGCATCTGGCCTTTTATTATTAAGCGGATGGGACGGACAATCCGATTTTCTTGACCCAATGTGTGGCAGCGGGACCTTTTTAACAGAAGCCGCTATGATCGCCTGTAATATCCCGGCCAACATTAACAGAAAGGAATTTGCCTTCGAGAAATGGGAAGACTTTGATGAGGCGCTTTTTCATAAGATAATTGATAGCAGTTTGAATAAAACCAGAGAGTTTCATCATAGAATTTTGGGTTATGATAAGGCACCATCTGCAGTTAGAAAGTCTATTGATAATATTGCCAACGCCAACCTGTCTGAATATATCACTGTTGAGCGAAAGAACTTCTTCGATTCTACCAAGTTTACCGATAAGCATTTACATATGGTGTTCAATCCACCCTATGGTGAACGGCTAAACCTTGATATGGAAGACTTTTACGCTGCTATTGGCGATACCCTTAAACAAGAGTATCCAGGAACCGACGCTTGGTTCATAACTTCGAATTTAGAAGCGCTTAAATTTGTTGGCTTACGACCATCAAGAAAAATAAAAGTGTTCAATAGCCATTTGGAATCACGCTTGGTTAAATATGTTATGTATTCCGGTAGCAAAAAAGCTAAATTTCAAAATAAGAAGTAAAAAAAAGAAATTAAAGAAGGAGATTATCGCTGATCTCTTAAGGGTTGATTCACGATTTCTTCTTTTTTCTTTTTGGCTTTTTTATACAAAGGAATCATATAAGTGAGTGTATAATTGTATCCAACACCAAATTTACTGTCATCAGTAACCTTATTGAAACCTGGTATGAATAGGTTTGGAAATTCTTCCGCTTCTTTATTACTTATCAAAACGCCAACCCTAACACTTCCGCCCAAATAAAGATTTGTAAATAACTCAGCTTTCAACCCCACTACGAATTCTATCCAGGAGGCAGTCAATCCATCAAATTTAATGGCTTCAGAGGAACCAATAGGGAATGAATCAGGATTCCAGTATCTATTGGTATCGAAATATTGAAAGTTATTCAGAGTTTGGGTAAAGCTACTTATAGCGTATCTACCTCCAATGAAAATAGAATTGTTCATACCATACCAGTTCTCATACGTATTATAATCAATACCTAACTTTAAATAGCTTCCAGAGGTTGTAAAACTATAAAGATCTTCTTGTTTGGTTTTCTTTTCGTTTCCTAATTCACCAGCTACATATAGTTTTTGTTTCAAACGATAATCGCCTACAAGCTCAAGCCCAGTATAATTCTTGCCGAATTGTGAGATGATTAAACGACTAAGGTCCACTCCAACTCTAAGCCCATAGGTCTGCTTATGTACTACGGTATCTTGGGGTTGAAGATCAACGGTATTATCTTGTGACCATCCATTAAAGAAGCACAATAAAAACAATATGCTAATGGAATATTTTAACATGGGCTGTTTCGGAGTTTTCAATGGTTGGCGAAATTACTTCTATATTTTTTATCCAATTATCTGCGTCAGTACCAAGGTCGGGGACTATATTTTCATAATTGGAAATAAATCCGCAGGCCCTGGAAACAAATACCTCTTTGGTTTCATGATTTATAGTCAGGGTATCCGTATTTCCGATTTCGACTTCATCCTCATCTTCTGAATTGGCAATAAGTAAGTATGTCGTATTCAAAAGTCCCGGTCTTAGGGGAACTGCCAAGGAATCGGCAGTAGATCTGTCGCTAAAAGTATTTACAGTTGTAGATTGGTTCAACCCAACAACTCTCAGACTTGTAACGTTTTTAGTACTTGTAGTATCGGTTTCGTCATAAAACCGAATCACTAATAGCGGGGTATCGCCGGCCACGCAGATATCATCTTTCTCACAGCCAGAGAAAAAAATGATACCCAATACAATGAAAAATGCAATTTTTAATTTATTCATGTAGTCATCACTTTTCCAAAAGTACAACATTTTCTACGTGGTGTGTTTGCGGAAACATATCAACGGCTTGTACTTTGGTTACTTTATATACATGCTTCATCATTTCAAGATCCCTAGCTTGAGTGGCGCTATTGCAACTTACATAAACGATCTTTTTAGGGCTTATATTTAATATTTGTTGAACCACATTCTTATGCATACCATCGCGTGGTGGGTCGGTAATTATTATATCGGGAATCCCATGTGCTGCCATAAAATCTTCATTGAGTACTTTTTTCATATCGCCTACAAAAAAATCAACATTATCAATCTTATTGTTCGCAGCATTTGATTTAGCATCCGCAATAGCTTCAGGTACCGATTCGATCCCAATGACTTTTTTCGCGTTCTTGGAAACGAATTGTGCGATGGTTCCCGTGCCCGTATATAGATCATATACCAACTCTTTTCCTGTGAGACCGGCAAACTCCCGGGCTACTTTATAAAGTTCATAGGCCTGCTCTGAATTTGTTTGGTAAAAAGACTTGGCATTGATTTTAAATTGGAGCCCCTCCATTTCTTCAATGATATAATTACGTCCCGCAAAACAGATTATATCCTGGTCATAAATGGTATCGTTTTGTTTTGTATTGATAACAAATTGCAAAGAGGTAATCTCAGGAAAGCTCTCATTTATATAGTTTAACAAAAGTTCTCTTTTTTCCTTATCCTCCTCAAAAAACTGGATTACTACCATTAGCTCTCCCGTTGAAGCTGTTCGTATCATAAGTGTACGAAGCATTCCGTATTGGTTGCGGGGATTAAAGAAAGAAATATTGTTTTTCACAGCAAAATTCTTCACCGCTAAACGAATGGCGTTCGATGGATCTGCTTGAAGATGGCATTTTTTTATATCCAAAATCTTGTCCCACATGCCTGGAATGTGAAATCCCAATGCATTTTTTTCCTTTATTTCAATTTTGGATTGTATTTCTTCCAATGTTAACCAACGACTATCGGAAAATGAAAATTCCATTTTATTTCTATAGAAGTACTGCGCTTTGGAACCCATAATCGGATTTAATTCGGGTAATTCCAGATGTCCTATGCGACGCAGGTTATTTTCAACTTCTTTCTGTTTATAGAACAGTTGATGCCCATAACCCATATGTTGCCATTTACAACCACCACAAACCCCAAAATGTTCACATCTTGGTGCTACCCGTTTATCTGAATACGAATGAAAATATATTGCGTTACCTTCAAAATAAGCCTTTCGTTTTTTGGTTGTCTGTACATCCACAACATCACCAGGGACGGTGTTATTTATAAATATCACCCGCCCGTCAGGAGCTTTGGCAATGGTTTTACCTTTTGCCCCTGCATCAATTACCTCAACCTTTTCGAAGACTTGCCTTCTTTTCTTTTTACGCATGGCGCAAAAATACTAATAGGTTTGCATTTAATACTGCTATATTTAGAGAGATTAATTATAAAAAACTGCTAAAAAAATGAACCTTTTTTGGATTGAACCGTCCTTAAGATAGAAATAGCAAGTAATGACCCCTAGTAAAATTTTCGATGCATTATTGGTGTTACAGTATAAAAACGGAGACAAAAAGGCCTTGGGGATATTGGTAAAAAGGCATCATTATTCATTCTGTAGTCACGCCAATTGGTACCTGCGCGATTTGGAGGCCTCCAAAGATGTGGTACAGGATAGTTGGGGCATTATCATAGGCAAGTTGCATAATTTAAGGGACCCAAATAGCTTTTCAAGTTGGGCCATGCGAATAGTAACAAGAAAATCAATTGATTTTTTAAAGCAAAACAAAAGCAAACGGTTTAGATTAAGGAACTACCAACTAAATAATTTTGAGGACACACCCAATGAGGATCGAAATAGTGAGATTTCGCAATTGCAGCAAGCCATAAAAAGTTTATCAGATGACCAACAAACTGTATTGCGATTATTTTATATACAGGATTATTCCTTAATTGAAATCAGTGAAATTCTGGATAAATCGGTTGGTACCGTTAAATCAAGACTATATCATGCAAGGGAAAAATTAAAAACAATCTTAAAAAGTACATCATGAAAAAAGAGAACGACAAAATCGACGAACTGATCAAAGAAACGTTAAATCAGGAAGAAGCACAATTCTACGATAGATTGAAAGAACAAAATCTGATAGGTAAGTTGGGAGCGGTCTATAAGGGAAAAATGGGATGGCTGGCCATGATTATGAATGTGGTTAATTTGGTGTTTTTTGTACTCCTTATTTACTGTATTGTGCAATTTTTCAAAACCGGGGAAACCGATGAGCTTATTAAATGGGCTTCTGGAGGGTTCTTATGCCTGATTGTCATGTGCATGTTGAAACTTTACATTTGGATGCAAATGGATAAAAATGATATTCTACGGGAAATGAAAAGATTGGAACTCCAGGTAGCGACCCTCTATGGTAAGCTTGATAACTAAGTAATGGGTACAAGAACTGGAATGTTTTTAACAATATCGGAACATTTCGTATTTTTACGGCACTACACGGGATGATTTCTCTCCTACGCTGAATTTTCGAATCTTCGAAAGGAAAAAGGTATAGAAGGAATTGCTAAAGTTTTATTTAAAGTAATTTATATCATGTCAGTTTTAGAAAAAATCAGCTCTAAAGAGGCCATTGCTTTGGAAGAAAAGTACGGAGCACAGAATTATCATCCTTTACCAGTGGTTTTGAGTAAAGGGGAAGGCGTGCATGTTTGGGATGTTGAGGGAAACAAGTATTACGATTTCCTTTCGGCTTATTCAGCCGTAAACCAAGGCCATTGTCATCCAAAAATCATTGATGCATTAAAATCCCAGGCAGAAAATTTAACCCTGACCTCGCGTGCCTTTTATAACGATATGCTCGGTAAGTATGAAAAATATATTACTGAGTATTTTGGTTTTGACAAGGTTTTGCCCATGAATACCGGCGCTGAGGCTGTAGAGACGGCTATAAAATTAGCACGTAAGTGGGGTTATGAGAAAAAGGGCATAAATGCCAATCAAGCTAAAATAGTCGTATGTCAGAACAATTTTCATGGGAGAACAATTACGATTATTTCTGCATCCAATGATCCAGTAGCAACTGAAAATTTTGGACCATTTACGCCAGGAATAGTTTCTATTCGTTACAATGATATATATGCATTGCAAGAGGTTTTGGAAGATGAAAATGTGGCTGCATTTTTGGTAGAACCTATTCAAGGTGAAGCAGGGGTTTATGTGCCCGACGAAGGGTATCTTAAGCAGGCATTTGATTTATGTAAGTTAAAAAACGTACTTTTTATCTCGGATGAGGTACAAACAGGAATTGCAAGGACTGGAAGACTCCTGGCATCCTGCGGAAATTGTTCTTGTCCTGATAAAAGCTGTAGCGGCATACCTGAAGTTAAACCTGATATCCTGATATTGGGAAAGGCAATTTCCGGTGGTGTTTTTCCTGTCTCTGCCGTACTTGCTAATAATGATGTTATGGAGGTCATTCGTCCCGGAAACCATGGGTCTACTTTTGGAGGAAATCCATTAGCCTGTGCAGTAGCAATGGCTGCATTAGATGTGGTTAAGGAAGAAAAGCTTGCCGAAAATGCCTCTAAATTGGGAAATCTTTTTAGAAGCGAAATGGAAAAACTCATTGCCCAAACTGATTTGGTAAGAATGGTTCGGGGCAAAGGCCTATTGAATGCTATTGTAATCAATGATGACGAGGATAGTTCAACGGCTTGGGATATTTGTATGGCATTGAAGGAAAATGGACTTTTGGCCAAACCCACTCATGGCAATATCATAAGGTTCGCCCCGCCGCTGGTGATGACTCAAGATGAATTACTGGATTGTGTTTCAATAATCAATAAAACAATAAAGCAATTTGAGGAATAAAAAAATCCCCTGAAGTTCTTCAGGGGATTTTTTTTGAAGTGTTTTTAATTAAAAGCGCCTTCTGAGGCTGCTCCAGCAATGATTGCTGCTATGGCACCGAAATAGATAATGGTGAATACCAATAATATAGCGGCTAGTGCTAAACCAATATAAGACAAAATTCTACCTGTTTTTACATTTTCATAGCCAGAATATCGCTCGGGATCTTCATTAAACGCACGTTCTGCCTTATTAGCATTTGAAAGCCCAATGAAACTAAATATAGCACCAAATGGCCCACAACAAACCAAAGTGAGAACTATTGATAAAATGCCAAAAGTCAACGCGTTACTTGCGCCTGGTAAGGATTCTCTATTCATAATATTATTCTTCTATTCCGTATTGTTCTAAAATCTCTCTTGATTGCTCCATCATAGCATCCCAATCACCAGTTGAAATTACATAAATCCATCTGATAAGGACAATAGCACTAAGTATCATTGCAATTAACGCAACGATTTTACCGGTCTTTATTAGTTTGATATTATCATATAGTTCGGGATTCTCTCCAAAGATTTTTTCTGATTTAATAGCCAGGTAAAAGGCAATGGTTGAGGGTATGATTCCAAGGCCTGCAAAGCAACAGCAGAGATACCCGAATATACCTAATACTATGATCAAAGTTGAATTAGGTAATTTTTGTTGTTCCATAATTTAAGGTGGTTTAGTTATAAAAATTTTAAAATATAGTTTCCGAGAATCAGCATAACACTCGAAACCATTAAAGTAATAATAATCTTGTTGGCGTATTTAATATTGAAAAAATTATCGACTAATAGAAAACCCAAAAGAGGGATAATGGTAAAAGTTGCCGGAAACATTTGAAAGGCCTCTGCAATTTCACCTTGGAATAAAAGCGACAATGAACGCTGTGCGCCACAACCTGGACATTCAATTCCAAAGAACTTCTTGTTTAGACAGGGAAGCATAAAATCTTCCATTAACAATAACAAAGTAGCCAATTGCATTTTTACTTTATTTCTAATTCTATAGGCAAAATAACCATTATTTTTGGGGTATAAAACAATTTTATGGGGCTTTTTCAGATTGGGGATAGCGTAGAAGTACTTGATGAAAAGTTAAGTGGCGAAGTGGTTGCAGTATCTAATACTGAAATTACAATTGAATCTGAGGATGGCTTCATGATGAAATATGCCCCCAATGAATTGGTAAAGATTTCAGAAGCGAATACCATAAAAGTAACCAATTATGAAGTTGCCCAGATAAAGGCTGAAAAAGAGCATACCAGGAAAAAGAATAAACCAATCTTGAAGCCCAAAGAGCGGAATGCACCTAAAATGGAAGTTGATCTGCACATCAATCAACTTGTAAAATCCGCTAAAGGCATGGGCAATCACGAAATCCTTAATTTACAAATGGAGACTGCCAAACGGCAGTTGGAATTTGCCATGCGTAAGCGAATACAAAAAGTTGTTTTTATCCATGGAGTAGGAGAGGGTGTCTTAAAAGAAGAATTGAATTTTCTTTTTGGTAGGTATGATAATATAAAATATTACGATGCCGACTATCAGAAATATGGAATTGGCGCTACCGAAGTCTATATTTTTTTGAGTAAATAATTCAAATACTAAAGACCTATTTCGTGGTTATAGTCCCAAATTCATTGATGCGCAAATCTGTTATCCTTTTGTTTAGCGAGGTAATAAAGGTAATTTCATTTAATTCTATTTTATGTTCAAAAGTATCCGTAGTACCTTCTGCCAAGGTTGTGGTAATTTGAACTTCACCATTCTCAGCTATAATATCTTCTAAAACTGTAGGTGTGGTTGTAGGTATGGCATCGCAAAAATAATCACTGGCAACATTTTCAGTAAAAACACGATAGGTTAGTTTTGATTGGCTTGGTACTGAACTAATAATTACTTCAGGCGAAACTTCATTTTTCAATAGGTCTGATTGCAATTCGAGAATCAAAGCTTCTGTATTGTTTATTTTAAAAAAAACGGTACTTGAAGTGGTTACAGTTGCTTCACAATTACTTATTCCAACACTATTAAAATCAATGGTTTCTATTTGTAAATCACCATCATCACAAGAAACAAGTAAGCTTATAGCACATAAAATAAACAGGTTCTTCATGCTTCAAATGTAAAAGAAATAAACTACAAGTTTAACTTCTTTAGGATAGAATTTAGAATTAATTCGGTTATTTTTGGCTTCGATTTATTTAAAAATGGGATGATGGAAAACATATATTTGGACAATGCTGCAACTACCCAAATCAGGGAAGAAGTTATTCAAAGTATGCAAGATGAATTGTCCGGAAATTATGGAAACCCATCGTCTACCCATGCCTTTGGCCGTACTGCTAAAACTGCCGTTGAAACTGCACGTAAAACCATTGCCACCCATTTAAATGCCCATCCCTCGGAAATAGTTTTCACTTCAGGTGGTACCGAAGCCGATAATATGATTCTGCGAAGTGCTGTTCGTGATTTGGGTGTAAATACCATTATTACTTCTAAAATTGAGCATCATGCGGTATTGCACACTTCAGAAGAATTGGTAAAGGAATTTGGAATAGTGTTGGAGTTTGTGGATCTTGATGCCCAGGGCAGTCCTAAGCTATCACATCTTGAGGCGTTATTGCAAAAAGATCGATCCAAAAAATTGGTGACCTTAATGCATGTAAATAATGAGATTGGTAATTTACTGCCTATTGATGAAGTAGCCATACTATGTAAGGAAAACAACGCCCTTTTTCATTCGGATACGGTGCAGTCTATTGGTCATTTTGCATGGGATGTAGAAAAAACGCCAATTGATTTCATGGTCGCTTCCGCCCACAAATTCCACGGCCCAAAAGGAATTGGTTTCGCTTTTATTCGTAGGAATTCAGGTTTAA
>JABDKZ010000081.1 GCA_013001935.1 Maribacter sp. | reverse complement strand
GTATTAAAATATCGTACTATTAAATTGTATTATTCTCTGCACAATGTGTACAAAAAATTATAACCCATACTAGGCCTTTGTACTTTAGTTCGGGTAAATACAAGAGAAAAAGAAGTAAATCAATGTGTTGTACCAGGGCTTACACCTAGTTGGGTCGTACGGCCAAAATAACCTTATAATTGTTCCTGTTGGCAATATCCATAACATTTACTGCCTCTTTAATGGCAACACTTTCTTCTGCCCTTAGGATAATTACTGGTTTTTCCTGTCCGTCTAGCGCCTTTTTTAATTCAATTTCAATGTATTCTCCGTTGATTCTCTCATTATTTACAAAATACTCCAGGTTACTATTAATGCTAACCGAAACATTTTGGGTATTCGTTGACTTACCTTTCGCCTTAGGCAATAACAAATCAAGCGCATTGGGTGAATTTGCCGTTAGCATAAAGAATATCAACAATAAGAAAACGATATCAGTCATAGACGACATACTGAAGTCTGGACTTACCTTATTTCTTCCTTTTAATTTCATAGGTTCGGACTAAAGCGGTTCGTTCAATAGATCCAAGAATTCTACGGCGTTTGCTTCCATTTTATGGATTACCTTATCGGTCCTATTCACCAAATGGTTGTACCCAATATAAGCGATAATACCAACAATCAGACCTGCTACCGTAGTCGTCATGGCAGTGTAAATACCTGATGCCAAGGAGCCCATTTCAGCTTGACCGCCGCTTGTTGCCATTTCATGGAATGCCAAAATCATGCCAATTACCGTACCCAGAAAACCAATCATTGGGGCAGCACCTGCAACAGTAGCCAAGACACTAACATTTCGTTCCAATTTATAAACCTCTAAGGTACCTGCATTCTCTATGGCGGTATTGATATCATCCAAGGGTTTACCAATTCTCGATACCCCCTTTTCAGTTAAGCGTGCCACAGGCGAATCTGTTTGGGCACACAATAATTTTGCAGCCTCTAATTTGCCATTAGTAACATGATCGCGAATTTGATTCATGAAATTTTTATCGATTTTTGAAGCAGCTTTAATCGCAAAGATTCGCTCAAAATAGATATACATTGCGACAAACAATAAAACAAACAATATCGAAATAATAACGATACTCCCTGTACCCCCACTAAAAATCAAATCCATGACCGAAAGGGTCTTTTCTTCAGATATAATAATCCCTGCTTCTGGGTCTTGAGCAAGATCTTGTAATAATGACATATAGTTTCAGTTCTTTAATTTGCCTTAATAACGGCATTATATCGATTAAATTATACATGGAGTACAAAATCACGCATAATTACAAAGGCAACTGCTCCTGCGATAAATCCTATGAAGGCCAAGATGGCTATTTTCTTTAAATACCAGAAGAAATCAATCTTCTCCATACCCATGGCAACAACACCAGCAGCAGAACCAATGATCAGCATACTTCCACCAGTACCTGCAGAATAGGCAATAAAATGCCATAACGGATTATCAAGGCTTTCTGAGAACATACCCATACTTGCCGCTACCAACGGAACATTATCAATTATCGCTGAACCCACCCCAAACAACATCACAACGATATCAGTATTAGGTATAGCCGTGTTAAGGCTTCCTGCATAATTGAACAAGTATCCTAGGGATTCCAAGGCTGCAACCGCCAATAATATTCCTAAGAAGAAAAGAATACTTGGCAATTCTATTTTAGACAGTGACGAATGCACTGGGCTGTGATGGCCCGTAGTATCATGGTCATCGCTCTCAACATTTGAAATACTGAATTTTGTTTTACTGTATATTTCTGCAAAAGTGGCAACAATCGCTAATGAAAGCATCATACCAACATAAGGAGGCAAATGGGTAATTGTCTTAAAGAAAGGAACAAAAACAATAGCTCCCAACCCCAGATATAGCATAGTGGCCCCATGTTTCGATTTGGAGGCCTCTAATTCATCAATATCCTTTTCAATTTTACCTTTAAACACCTTATACCTACTTGCAACCAACACAGGTACTACCATACATAGAATGGAAGGAATTAAAACATGCTTTATGAGTTCCAATGCCGTTACTTTATTCGCAATCCATAACATGGTTGTAGTAACATCACCAATAGGCGACCAAGCCCCTCCTGCATTAGCGGTAATAATTATCATACCAGCAAACCACAATCTTGTATTCCGATCCATTATAACCTTTTGTAATATTGTGACCAATACAATGGTAGCCGTGAGGTTATCTATTATCGCCGATAGAATAAAGGCCAAAATAGAAAACAGCCAAAGGAGTCTTCGCTTGCTTCTTGTTCTTATGAATCCCTTTATGGTTGCAAACCCGTCAAAATAATCTATGATTTCCACGATGGTCATTGCACCCAATAAGAACACCAATATTTCAGCGGTTTTCCCTAAATGGTGCAGTAGAATCTCATCGATATGAGTCGCTTCAAGTTCACGTAATTCAGCATTAACCTCAAATACATCCATATGTGCCAAAGCGATTATGGCCCATAGGATGGCCATCATGGCAAGGGCAGGAATCAGTTTATCAATTTTAAGATTGTGTTCAAGGGTAATAGCAAGATATCCTGCTAGAAAAACGGCAATAATAATGGTCTCCATATTCAGTTGGTTTAATTTAAATTAATTGGTTTAAGGCAATTTCAAATCCGGTTTCACTTAAATTTAATTTCGTATGATTCTGCTTAAAGATATTCAAAATTGCCTTTCTGATAGTATCCGAAGTATCTTTAAATATCAAATCATCGTCTATTCCTACTCTTTTTTCCATAAAATACGCGAATACCCTCGCCATACCACAGTTTGAAATAAAGTCTGGAATAAGACTTACCCTTCCGTCAGTATATTCCATGATAGGTCCAAAGAAAATCTCCTTGTCCGCAAAAGGAACATTTGCTCCACAAGAAATAACTTCTAAGCCTGTATCGATCATTTTTGAAATTTGATCTTTGGTAATTAGCCTAGAAGAGGCGCAAGGGGCAAAAATTTCGGTTTGTAATGTCCATATTCGCTCTTTGATTTCCTCAAAAGGAATCATTTGATCTGCGCTGGCCATCAAATTATTATTATGCTTATTAAGAAAAAATTCCTTGATTTCTTCAAACGAAAATCCATCCTCATTGATAACACCGCCAGTTCGATCCAATATCCCCACGATTCTGGCTCCCATTTGTGCTAAATAAAAAGCCGCTGCCCCACCTACATTTCCAAAGCCCTGTACAACCGCCTTTTTACCCATTACATTTCCCCCGAAAATATCGTAATAATGGCGAACAGCTTCAGCTACGCCGTACCCTGTTATCATGTCGGCGACGGTATATTTTCTTGAAACATCCGGCGTATACATCGGGCTCTCAATGGGTTT
>JABDKZ010000054.1 GCA_013001935.1 Maribacter sp. | reverse complement strand
GCAACGCGTACACATCTTGTATGGCGCGAGGATCAAAGCAATGCTGAAACTAAATACCTAAGAAATAAGATCAGGCATGAGATCGTGCCTGTACTTAAGGAATTGCATCCCACATTTTTGGACAACTTTACAGAGACCCAGAAATTCTTGAAGCAAATTGCGGCACTTTCTGAAAACCATATCAATCAATTAAGAAAGGACCTTTTTGAGGATGACGGGGACGTCATTCGAATACCCATTGAATCACTTAAAAACCTAAAACATTTAAATGCTTACCTACACGCATTTTTTAATGCGTATGGTTTCACTGAGTGGCAGGATGTTAAGCAGCTATTATCCGCAATGAGTGGCAAGGAAGTGCATTCCAAAACCCATCGTTTGGTAAAAGATAGGGAAGTACTTCTCTTAAGTCCTATTGCTGCAAGTATCCAAGCACAATATACCATACAGGAATCTACGACTAAAATTGAGGGCCCAGTTCATTTGACCTTTCGTTTGGTTGATAAGATTCAGGAAACAGGGAATAAAATACTATATATAGATAAAGAAACGTTAAAGTATCCACTAACCTTAAGGAAATGGCAAAAAGGCGACTACTTTTATCCTTTGGGAATGCAGGGTCGTAAAAAGCTATCCAAATACTTCAAAGATGAAAAAGTAGATGCCATAGCTAAAGAAAAACAATGGTTGCTATGTTCAAGGAACGACATTGTTTGGGTAATAGGCAAACGCGCTGATGACCGATTTAAGATTACCGAGAAGACCAAAAAAATATTAAAATTAGTTTTGAATCAATGAAGCATACTTTAGTATTTATAATATTGATATTCAGTAGTATACTGGTATTTTCTCAAGATGATGATAATCCCGTATCCTGGTCTCAGGAGCTCAATAAAATATCTGACACTGAGTACGAATTGATCATTAAAGGGAAGATTTTTGAAGGCTGGCATGTATATTCCCAATTCACGGCCGATGGCGGTTCCCTACCCAGTGAATTCACTTTTGAAAAGGCTGGCGTTGATTATGAATTACTGGGTAAGACCCAAGAAAGCGAAACCCTTACGGAATACAGCGATATTTTTGAAGTTGATGAAACATTTTTCAAACAGCATGCTGTTTTCACCCAAAAGATCAAGCTTTTAGACCAGAACGTACGCCAAATTGATGTCAATCTATTTTATCAAGTCTGTAAAGAGGTATGCATTGCCATAGACAAGGATTTTCAATTTGTATTGGATGGTGGCGTATCGGTAGCTGAGGAAAAATTGGTTGATGACCGTAGCCTGGCTATGAGTGCAAGCTTGAAGCTAGATTTAAAAAACAAAGCTTTACTAATTGATGGAAATCAAGGGGCAAATAAAAAATCAAGCTTATGGATGGTTTTCGGACTTGGGTTTCTTGGTGGACTAATAGCTTTGTTGACCCCCTGCGTTTTTCCAATGATCCCTTTGACCGTTTCGTTTTTCACCAAACAGTCACATAGCAAATCAAAAGGAATTGTAAATGCCATGCTATACGGTTTCTTTATAGTTTTGATTTACTTTTTGTTGAGTCTTCCTTTCCATGTTTTCGATTCGGTTGATTCCCAGATATTAAATACCATAGCCACCAATATATGGCTAAACTTGTTCTTTTTTATCATTTTCGTCTTTTTCGCTTTTTCCTTTTTCGGATATTACGAATTAACCTTGCCAAGTTCATGGGCAAATAAGATGGATGCGGCCTCGACCAAAGTAGGAGGGGGTATTGGCATATTCTTTATGGCAGTTACCTTGGCCATTGTTTCGTTCTCCTGCACAGGGCCTATTTTAGGTGGCTTATTGGGTAGTACCACCTTGGCTGAAGGTGATGTTGCTTTGAATCTTTCGGCAGGAATGACAGGCTTTGGCGTGGCTTTGGCCTTACCTTTTGGATTATTTGCTATGTTTCCTGCATGGCTTAATTCCCTACCCAAATCCGGGGGATGGATGACAACGGTTAAAGTGGTCTTGGGATTCTTGGAAATGGCATTGGCATTCAAATTCCTATCGAATGCCGACTTAGTAGGGAACTGGGGAATTTTCAAAAGGGAAATTTTCCTTGGGATTTGGATATTACTATTTGTGTTAATGACCTTATATCTTTTTGGACTATTCAGATTCAAGCATTACGGACCGAAGCAGAAAATATCCACGGGAAGAAAAGTAACGGCTTTACTGAGTTTGGCATTCACGGTGTATTTGATATTAGGACTCTCAAAACTGACCGATCTTAAGCTGTTGAGTGGTTTTCCACCGCCTGATTTTTATAGTGTTCTCGAGACAGAAAGTGATTGCCCCTTAGGCATTGATTGTTATAAGGATTTTGAAAAAGGAGTGGCACATGCCAAGGCAGTGAATAAACCAATTCTGTTGGATTTTACGGGTTGGGCCTGTGTGAATTGCCGAAAAATGGAGGAAAACGTATGGAGTGAGCCAGATGTTTATCCAATTCTTAAGGAAGATTACGTATTGATTTCACTGTATATAGATGACCGCAAGGAATTACCTTCTAATGAACAATTTGATTATAAGTTTGAATCTGGCAGGGTAAAGAC
>JABDKZ010000051.1 GCA_013001935.1 Maribacter sp. | reverse complement strand
CCAGCTACCGATATTGCTTTATTACTGGCATGGATGCATGTTCTCATTGACGAAGATCTTTATGATAAGGCCTATGTAGATAAATATACTACAGGTTTTAATGAATTAAGAGAGCACGTGCAGGATTTCACTCCAGAATGGGCCTACGGGATTACAACTATTAAGCCAGCTGTGATAAGGAAAACTGCAAGGGTTATGGCTGCTGCCGCACCTTCGACTATTATTCATCCCGGGCGTCATGTTACTTGGTATGGAGATGATTCTCAACGTGCACGGGCTATTGCCATATTAAATGGTTTATTAGGTGCATGGGGTCGTAGGGGTGGCTTTTACTTTAAGGAAAAGATAGGTATTCCCAAGTACCCACACCCACCCTATCCTAAACCTAAATGGGGATGGGAACAAATAGGTGAAAATTATCCGTTTGCAGAAATGGGTATCACAAACGAATTGATCAAAGCGACAATCCCTTCCAAAGAAAATAAATATCCCATTAAAAGCTGGGTCGTTGCGGGAACAAATCTGAACAATTCAATTCCCAATAAAAAACTTTTGGAAGAAGCGATTGATTCACTTGAATTCATGGTAGTTGTTGATACTATGCCGATGGAAATAACCGGCTATGCCGATGTTGTACTACCCGAATGTACCTATCTGGAGCGATACGACGATATTAGGTCTGCGACCAATAGGGAACCTTCAATCGCTTTGCGTATGCCAGCAGTAAAACCTAGGTTCAACTCTAAGCCAGCCTGGTGGATGGCCAAACAAATCGGTGAAAAATTGGGACTGCATGATTACTTCAATTATCAAGATTACAAAGAGGTTATTGCATGGCAATTGGAAAAATTGGGTACATCCCTTGAAGAGATGGAAAAAATTGGGGTAAAGAAGTTCAAACGTAAATCGGGTTCAATGTACCTTACCGAGGGTCAGAACTATGAGTTTCCTACCGAAAGTGGTAAAATAGAGTTTTATTCCAAAGAATTGGCCGCCTTGGGTTTTGATCCCATTCCAAAATACACAAAGCATCCGGAACCCGCCGATGGCTATTATCGACTTAACTATGGTAGGTCACCCATGCACACCTTTAGCCGAACTGTGAACAATCCTAATTTGAATGATCTGAAGAGTGAAAACGACTTGTGGGTAAATCCTAAGGTTGCCCGGATCCTGGATTTAAAGAAAGGACAATATGTATGGCTCGAAAACCAAGATGGTGTACAGTCTATTTTTCCCATTAGAGTGAGGGTTACCGAACGAATCCGTTGGGATTCGGTTTATATGGTGCACGGTTTTGGCCATAATAATAAAAAGTTGGGCAGAGCCCATGGCAAAGGGGCCAGTGATACACAACTGATCAGCCAGGTTGCAATCGACCCTCTAATGGGGGGCACTGGAATGAGGGGCAATTTTGTTAAAATACTCACTGAAAATCCAACAAAAACTACAGTAGTATGAGATATGCAATGGTCATAGACACCAAAAAGTGTGTAGGTTGTAGCGATTGTGTTGTTGCTTGCCAAACAGAGAACAATGTACCAATTGGCTATTGTCGGGATTGGATTACAGAACGGGTCGAAGGCGTTTATCCAAGTATTGAATTGGAATTAAAATCGGAACGATGTAACCATTGTGAAAATGCCCCGTGCGTGCGCTGTTGCCCTACAGGAGCCAGCCATATTATCGACGGTGGTATTGTTTTGGTTACCGCAGATGAATGTATTGGATGTGGCGCATGTATAGAATCGTGTCCGTATGATGCCAGATACCAACATCCTGAAGGATATGTTGATAAGTGTACATTTTGTCATCACAGACTTGAAAAGGGTCAGCAACCGGCATGTGTTGAAGTATGCCCTACTAAATGTATGTATTTCGGGGATTTGGAAAATCCGAATAGCGAGGTTTCCCAGTTATTGAAGAAAAGAAAACACAAAACCTTGGCCCCTGAAGCAGGCACGAAACCCCATGTTTATTATTTAATATAATCCAATAACAATGGAAGAAGAACTATTTACAAGTGGTAGAAATATTCCAAATATTGATCCTTCATTAGAAATCTGGCATTGGCCTATTTCGCTCTATTTATTTTTGGGGGGCTTAGCCGCTGGGCTACTATTTTTTGCAGCTTTGTTCACCATTCTTAAAAAGGAGAGTGAAACACCTGCAACTGTCAAATACGCTGGTCTAATTGCTTCCCTTGCGCTTATTGTAGGTTTAATAGCCTTGTTTTATGACCTTACCCATAAGATTTACTTCTGGAGGTTATATACAACAATACGCCTTGAATCCCCTATGTCCTGGGGTGCCTGGGTGCTTTTATTAACAACTCCTCTGGCAATACTATGGACTTTCAGTTATTTCAGTGAACTATTTCCTAAAGTGAATCTCACATTCGGTTTCTTGAAGAAGTTTCAAAAGTTCCTGGTAACGAACAGATTGAATATGGCTTATGCCTTAATACCATTGTCCATTGTTCTTGGTATTTACACCGGTATATTGCTATCAGCCTTCAACGCAAGGCCCTTATGGAACAACGCCATTTTAGGTCCCTTGTTTTTGACATCCGGACTTTCAACGGCTGCAGCAACGATCATCCTTTGCTCAAAATCACATTTTGAGCGAAGTTTAT
>JABDKZ010000270.1 GCA_013001935.1 Maribacter sp. | reverse complement strand
GATTTTATTGCTACTTCTGAAGGGTTTTTATCTTTTTTCAAAGCCCCTTTAAAAAAGTTATATGGGATTGAGAGTCCTTTAGAATCTTTAATGATGCCATATTCACCAAAAAGTAGGATTTTAGAATAAAACAACGGTCCTTTCATAGACTTTATAACAATGTGCAATTATTGAATGTACTGTATACTAAGATTCATTAGGCCTAAAAGTTACACTTTTTTGGCTCCGAAACCAATTCTGTCGCAAATATACTGTCCGTTTTCACAAAATGCAACCAACTCATCCTTAATAAATTGGTAAACTTCGGCTTTCTCATTTTCGGGATATAGCACATGAACATTCGCTCCCGCATCCAATGTAAAACAAAGATGGGTTCCTGAAGATTTCCTAAACTCCCATATTTTATTAATGATTTGTAAGGTATTTGGTTTCATCAAAATAAAATAGGGTGTACTGGCCATCATCATGGCATGTAAGGTCAGCGCTTCACTTTCAACAATCTTAATAAAATCATTCAATTTTCCCGAGGCAAAAACGGGTATTAATTTAGACAGATTTTCATGCGCTTGGCCGAATCTTTGTTCGGCAAAGGGATGATTATGCATTAAATTATGACCTATTGTACTACTTACTTGTTTTTGACCCTTATCTACCAAAAGTATAGTATCATGATAATTATGGAATACTTTATGCACATCATAAGGATACTTGATACCATATAAATTGGAACTCCCTGCTATATCATTATGATAGCCCCACTGAATCAAAGACCCTTCAATACTCCGACATGCACTACCTGATCCCAACCGAGCTAAAAATGATGCTTTATAGCTAAAAAAATCATCATTCATCTCCTGGCATAGTTCTTTTTCGATATGCATAAGACACAAGGCCAAAGCGGCCATCCCACTAGCTGAAGAAGCAATACCACTACTATGTGGAAAGGAGTTTGAGGTTTCTATTTTGAGATGGTATTCTTTTAAAAAAGGTACATACTCTTCAATTCGAGCAAAGAATGTTTGGATTTTGGGTTTGAAATCCTCCTTGGGCTTTCCTTCAAAAAAGAGATCAAAAGAAAAATCAGCCCCTCTTGTGTTTAATTTAGTGTAAGTAATTGATGTTGTTGTTGCACAGGCATTCAAAGTAAAACTAATAGAGGGATTGGCAGGAATCTGATCTGTCTTTTTACCCCAATATTTAACGAGCGCAATATTACTTGGTGCTTTAAAGGTTACCTTACCTTGTTGAATTTCGTGGGAGTATTGGGTAGGAATGAAATCTTCAATGGTCATCGAAAAAGAATTTATGCAAAGATAGTTTTTAAGTGGTTTGAATGGTACCCATAGGATTTAATCACTATTTTAGGGGTTAATCTCCAACCAATTGAAAAAAAAACTGACATATATCGCTATTGCCGTAAGTGTATGTCTTCTGGTAGGCTTTCTATCTGGTTTCGCAACGCAGAGCTCGGTCAATGATTGGTTCGTGACATTGAATAAGCCCAGTTTTAACCCTCCAAATTGGGTGTTTGCACCAGTATGGACCCTATTATATATTTTAATGGGTGTAGCCGCCGGGCTCGTCTGGTCTAAAGGTTTTCATCATTTATGGGTTAAAACCGCACTGTATCATTTTGGATTTCAATTACTAATTAATGCCTCTTGGAGCCTCGTTTTCTTCGGTCTTAAAAAACCTTTTTGGGGGCTTGTCGTTATAATTTCTTTGCTCATTTTACTTGTTTTGACCATACGTTGGTTTAGAATCGTAAGCAAAACGGCTGCTTGGCTGCTTGTACCTTATTTTCTGTGGGTTTGCTTTGCGACCGCTTTGAATTATAAAATATGGGAATTGAATTAAGAAGACGATAGTTCAACCAACTTCATCATTGTTCTATAATTTCGTGCTGTGGCATCAACTTTAAGTTTAGATTCAAAATAATTAACCCCGCATTTAGCCTTTCCCGCACCCAGCGCATATCGTACAAAAATGCATTCCGGAGTGATAAAGAATTGTTCATTTTCAAAGTCTTTTATCGATGCCATTTCAATATTCCTTTTCTGAGGTATATCTTTCAACAAAACAAAATAAATTTTATTAGCGGCAAGATCATCAAGATCGTTAAATGGATTATTTTTCAAGATGTTGACAAGCTCTGTTTTAGTTTTTACTATAACCGCTACATCAAATTCATACTGCTTTTTTATAGCTTTTGAAATTTCATTTTCTAGTTTTCGGTGGTCAGTGACCTTACTTTTGAAAACTACATTGCCACTCTGTATATAGGTCAAAACTTCTTTATAGCCCAGGCCTTTAAGAAGTAGTCGAAAGTCGGCCATTTTGATCTTTTTATGGCCCCCTACATTAATCCCTCTTAATAACGCAATGTATGTTATCATTGTTCTACGTTTTTTTTGCAATTCCCTGAGCGGCAATATAGCCGCCTGTCCAAGCATTTTGAAAATTGAATCCTCCAGTTATGGCGTCAACATTTATAACTTCTCCCGCAAAAAATAGATTCTTGTGGATCTTACTTTCAAAGGTCTTGAAATTAATTTCCCTCAGGTCAATTCCCCCAGCTGTAACAAATTCTTCTTTAAAGGTACTTTTTCCTTCGACCCTGAATTTGCCCATCGTCAATTGACTTGCCAAATTTTGTAATTTTTCTTTAGTCACATCGGCCCATTTTTCGTCTGGACTTATACCCGAGACCTTTACAAGATTGCCCCATAACCGCTTGGGAATAGGAACAGCTTTTGTTTTTAACACCGTTTTTCTTGCCTTTATTTGCTTTAATCCCATTAATAAGGATAACACCGTTTTTTGATCATACGCTGGTAACCAATTAATTCGTACTAGAAAATCATATTTCAAATCATTCAATAAAATGGCACCCCAGGCCGATAATTTTAAAATCACAGGACCGCTTAACCCCCAATGCGTAACCAATAATGGCCCTTCTGCACTTAATACGCTTTTTTTTGTACTGTTCTCCTTTAGTTTTACAGTAGTTTCTTGACTGAAGGCGTTCTTTGGTAATACCTCGACTTTGGCATGGGTGCTAACTCCAGGAATTCCTGAGATACGCTCATCATTTATATTAAAAGTGAACAAGGAGGGTACGGGAGGAACAATTTTATGACCCAACCGTTCAACCAACTTCCAAATTTTAGGGTTGCTACCAGTGGCTAGCAAAACCTTTTTACATTGAAATTGATTTTGATTAGTTGTTATATTCCATAGATTACCATGATTATCAGTCTTTATAGGTTCTATATTGGTAACCGGGCTTTGTCTATAAAGCTTTATGCCCAATCGGGTAGCTTCATTCAAAAGACAATCGATTATGGTTTGGGAAGAATCAGAAACTGGAAATACCCTACCGTCTTCCTCGGTTTTTAGTTGTACACCCCTCTTTTCGAAAAAGTGCATCGTATCCAGATTGTTATAGGTGTAAAATGGCCCTAAGAGTTCTTTCTCTCCGCGTGGATAATTTTTGACCAATTCTTTTGGTCCTGTTTCGGCATTGGTGACATTGCATCGACCACCACCTGAAATCTTCACTTTTTGGAGTACTTCCTTACCTCTTTCTAAAATCGCAATAGTAAGATTGGCGTTAGC
>JABDKZ010000020.1 GCA_013001935.1 Maribacter sp. | reverse complement strand
GGGATTAGCCAAAAGTTAAGCAGTACAACCAGGACTGCCAATAAAACACCCAAGACAAGCAATGTTCTATAATAATCCGAATTAAATAGAATGGCATTATTATTTCCCAAAAGTGAATCATAGACCTTGGCCATGCCAATTAAAAATACGATAATGAAACCACCACGATATTCCTTAGGTAGTACTAAGAACAGTTCATTTAGATTGGTAATAATAAGTACGAATAAAATTCCTGAAGCAATAAAAAGTGTCAAGGATGATTTTTGGTATAGCGATTTTAATGCTGGCCAATCCTTGTTATTGAGTATTTCCGCGGTTAAAGGGTAGGTGATTTGATGCATGGCCCTAGATGGAACAATGATGGTCGTTGCTATATATATAGCGACTCCATAATACGCCACATTTTCGATTTGAACATATTGATTGATCATCACCTTATCAATCTCCAAAATGATTACCGCTGCAGATCCACCTAGGATGATCAATATACTGTAACTCAAGATAGCCCTAATATTGGCGGGAAAACTAAATCGCAATTTGGGCATCTTTAAATGATAGGCGTAAAACTTAATAATCAAAGTACGCAGAAGATATAAGGCCACTAAGGCTTTCAAAAAAAAGTCAACAGTAATAACATCAAAATAAACTAAAAACAATAAGAGCATTACCCCTACTCTATTAAATACCTCTTTCATGAAATTACCAAAAACCGATTTCATTTGCACTTTGGACCAAGCGTAGAAAACTTCAAAATAAGCCATGGCCATACCAATAAGAAAGATGTGCCAAACATAGTCTTTGACAATCGCATTTTCCTGGGATATAAGGCTTCCCACCGCATCATTGAATAAAAAAGCAATGAGCGCAATTGGGATTATTAAAACCAATGGCAATAAAAGCATAAAGGTTTCAAAACCCTCGGATTCCCTATCATTTTTATAACCACTATAAAACTTAATCAAGGTATTAGGTACGCCGAAAGCGAGCAGTGGCATTAATACTGCCGAAGTAGACAATATTACGGTCACCAAACCATAATACTCATCTGTCAAAAAATTGGTGTATAGGAATAACGTATTTATCGCCGCAAAAACAAAACCAAAATAGGTAATGAAGGTATTCGTAAGTGTTTGTTTTAAGACTATTCCCATTAAATCAATTTCGATAATTCCTTGGTAAGCGCTCTCCTACTATACTTTTCAACACCTTTAGAATCGGTCTTGAGATTTCCTTTTTGGTAGGCAGCAAACCAATTTAAAATTACATTTTTTAAATCGGTTTTGGATGTATAGTCAAAAGTTACCCCTGTGTTGGTTTCTGTTATTATTTTACTGGCATCCCAATTTTTTGGTCCAATGGCAAGTATGGGACGTTTCGCTGCCATGTACTCATATAACTTCCCTGGAAGTATGCCCTTGGTTTCCGGAGAATCGATTTCTACTAATAATAAAACCTGTGATTCTTGCTGTAGTTGCAATGCCCTTTTATGTGAAACATAGCCCAATAATTCAGTACAGTTTTCAAGACCGGATTCATTTATACTCTTAAGTACATCTTCACTGACAACACCGGCCAGGCGTAGCTTAAAATACTGCCTAAAAGATTCGTGCTCCTTGCGTAATTGTGCCAAAACATCCCACAAAACGGTGGGGTTCCTTTCGGAAAGTAAGGATCCTATATGTGAAAATGTGAATTCTTCGGTTTTTGTTCTATCGTCTATATATTCGGAATCATATCCATTGGTAATTAAAGCAATGGGCATTTTACTAATCCCCTGGAATTCTTTTTTGGTTGTTGGACTGGTAACAACCAAATGGTCGGCAGTAGTTAAGACCAATCGCTCCAATTCTTTATGTTTCTGTTTGGCTTTCCTGGAAAGTTTAAGTGCTTTATGATATCCGATAGAGGTCCATGGGTCCCTAAAATCAGCTATCCATTTAAATTTTCCCTTTTTTTGGAGATGGTAACCTATTAAATGAACACTGTGTGGTGGGCCTGTAGTAATTATTGTATCTATTTTCTCTTTTTCAATAATTCCCGACAAGAATTTAACCGAAGGTTTCACCCAATGAATACGGGCATCAGGAATAAAGAAGTTACCCCGTACCCATAACATGGTTTTCTCTATGAAAGATTGGTTTTTGGCTTTAATTATACCTGAGCTTATGCGTTTTGCATGTTTCCCTGAGATTAGCTTAGCTAACCTATAAGGTTCTTTAACAGGATACTTGTAAATTGTAACTTCTTTTGGAATATCACTATCGAAAGACGCATCAACGATAGGATAACTTGGGTTTTCAGGCACATAAACAATCGGGGTTATGTCAAAATCAGGAAGGTATTTCACAAATTTCAACCATCGTTGCACTCCTGGTCCACCAGCGGGAGGCCAATAGTACGTAATGATTAATACCTTTTTCATTCGTTCTCCTCATTTTTGGAAGGGCGCCAAAATGAATATCCAATCCCCAATAAAACAATCAATCCAAGTATGATAGAACTGGCCAAGGTGATTTGGCTGCCATGCTTAATTACTGGGGGCTCAAATTTAAACTCAATGGTATGATCTCCATCGGGAATATGTAAGGCCCGCAACACATAATTTACCCTAAAATGGTCTTTAGCCTGACCATCGATATAAGCATTCCATCCATTTTCATAATACATTTCAGAAAAGACCAAAACCCCTGCGTTTGGATTGGTTGCTCTATACGTTAAATGGTTTGGCTCGTAATCAACTAAGGACACATTGGCCAAAGAATCTGTATGAAAATTAAATCTATTTACGTTTTCAAAACGTGCTGTATTGACGACCGCTTCGTTTTTAACATCCAAGTTGTCCAGGGCCTTGATTTCTTCATCTGCCGACTTCACTTCAATCAATTTGTTGACAAACCAGGCATTACCATTGGCATCGGGATTCATGGCCGGAGCACTATTCCCCTCCTCATCTTGTTGAATGACGTACTTTACATTGAGCATGTTAAGAATCTCGATTTTACCTTTATAAATATAAAAATCGAACAAATCCTGTAATCCAGCAGGTTTAGCGGCATGATAGCCCCCAATAGATTTATGAAAGAACGAGGTACTTGCACCATTTAATCCTTCTTGCGGGTTATACACCCTATAAATGCTCTCATCTTGTAAAATCTGCTTATCGACAGATTTTTCCGGAAAAGGATCTGACATGCTACGTTTAGATACAAAGTCCTCTTTGTTCACATAGCGCTTATCTACCCCTACCAAATCAACAACTATAAATACGCCAAGTAAGATCAAGAGGATATTTTCTTTCAATCTTTGCTTTAAATACAGCCATAATACGCCTGCAGCCAATACAATGAAAATCAAAGATCTAAAAAGATCACTTGTATAAACGGCCTTTCTGTCTAACTGTATCAAAGAAAGGATCTCATCGCCATAATAGCGTTTCAGTGTTTCATCGGAAAAACTTTCAAAACTAAAAGAGCCTCTCAACAAAAGCAAGGCTAAAACAATCCCAAGGATTGTGAATAATGAAATCTTTAAAGCTTGTATCTTCTTGCTTTTATCTACTTCGGAATCGAATATTTCTTTCAAAGCCAAAATGGCCAAGACCGGAGCACATAGTTCCAAAATCACTTGAATAGAGGAAACTGCCCTAAACTTATTATAAAGCGGAAAATAATCTATCATAAAATCCGTGAGCAGGCCAAAATTTTTACCCCAGGACAAAACAAGCGACATTAGTACACCACCTAAAAGCCACCACTTGGTTTTTTTCTTGACCAATATCAGACCTAGAATAAAAAGGAAGAAGATTATTGCCCCAATATAGGCAGGGCCTGCAGTTCCCGGTTGATTGCCCCAATATAAGGGCAAACTCTTTGAAAAGTCCAAAGCTTGACTTCGCGAAATGCCTTGATCGATAAGAAAATCATAGGTCTTAGAATTCTCACCCAAATCCTCCGAATTAGAACCACCAAACAGACGAGGAACGAATAGGTTCAAAGATTCTACAATACCGTAACTGTATTGCGTTATGTAATCCTTGCTAAGACCCTGAGTGTTGGTCTTTTTAGAACCATCTGGGTTTATGGTCAACTCAGACTTCCCACGTGTACTCCAATCAGCATACTCCTTAGTAGCCATTAAGCTTGTCGCATTGGCTGCAATCCCCAATACTACGGCAATAACTAACAAACCAACAGAAGCGAAAAAGTTTTTTAACTTTTTGGTACGAATGGCATATACTAAATATACCACCCCTAAAATCAATACCAAAAGCATAAAATAATAGGTCATTTGATAGTGGTTAGCCCCAACTTCCAGGGCCATGGCAATAGCAGTCAGAACAAAACCCATACTATACTTCCCTCTGAAAGTTAAGACAATTCCTGCCAAGAGCATAGGCATATAGGCCAATGCATGGGCTTTTGCATTATGGCCAACTCCCAAAATTATAATCAAATACGTAGAAAAACCAAAAGCCAGTGCTCCCAAAACAGCAAGTCTAAAATCCACTTTTAAACAACAAAGGAGTATATAGAATCCTAAAAAGTATATAAAAAGATAGTCGGCAGGACGGGGTAAGAAGCGAATCAATCGGTCGAGTTTCTTCACATAATCATGAGGATAATAGGCACCTAGTTGGTATGTTGGCATGCCACCAAAGGCGCTATTCGTCCAGTAGGGCTCCTCCCCGGTTTTCTTACGGAAATTATTCTGCTCTTTCGCCATACCGGTGTATTGGCGAATATCAGACTGGGCAATGACCTTGCCTTGCAGTACAGGATTAAAATAGGCAAGAGCTACGACTACAAAAAAAACAAGAACAAAAAAATGAGTGTAAAATGCTTTTAAACCTGACTTCATTGGTTTTTTTAAGGATTGGTTTTGCTAAAATAATCAATCTAATTCCTCAAATTCGATGTATTCTCCAACTTTTTTAGAGGCCTTGTTTTGTTTTGTTGGTTTCTTGTCAATGATTATATCGCCTATTTGTTCTTCATTACCCATATCCTGATTAGCAAAACCTTCGAATTTTTCTCGAAATCGTTCTTCGGTCTTCTTGGCCGCATAACTAAATATTTTTGGCCCAAACCACCTCGCCAGAATTTTTAGCAGGTAATAGACAAGTAGAACAATTAAAATCGTTTTCAAAAAAGCCATATTAATTTTTCAATGATTTATATCAAAAGTACAATTCTAACGTTGTAATAAGAGAGCAAAAGTCATAAAATAATAATAAAATCAAACTATGGGAGGTTGTTTTGAATTGAAAAAAATAAGGCATTTTGTTTTAATACTATTCCTTATTATACCTTTTATTGGGATTTCACAATATACCGACGTGATCAATTCAAATAGACCCGGTTTATCTGTTAGTGCCTATGCCGTAGGTAAAAATGTACTTCAATTGGAAACAGGTTTATTCTACGAACAGCAAGATCATAGTTTGTTGAATACCCAAAGTAATATTGTTGGAGGCGATATTTCATTACGTTACGGACTCTTATTCGAACAACTTGAATTAAACTGGGAGGGTACCTATCAGAACCAGGATATCACCTATGCCAATTTTGGCTTCAATGAATCGAGAACTGATTTTTATAAGAATCGTATAGGGCTTAAATATTTGATATATGATCGATACAAAAGTGCAAAAAGCAATAGACCCAATCTTTATAGCTGGCGCGCGAACAATGTTTTTCAATTGAAGAATCTAATCCCATCGGTTTCTTTATATGCCGGGGCTAATTTCGTTCTTGGTGATAATCCATTCTATGCCGGTGATCCCACAGTATCTCCTAGGGTTATGGTGGCAACTCAAAGTCGTTTAACCCCCAAGTTTGTGCTTATCTCAAATATCGCCTATGACCGTATTGGCACCAATTTTCCCGAACTGAGTTATTTGTTGTCGCTTTCACACGCCTTTAGAAATCCTAAATGGAGTGTTTTCGTTGAAAACCAAGGCATTAAGAGTGATCGGTATTCCGATGTATTATTGCGCAGTGGTGTGGCTCATCTTTTTAATGAAGAACTACAGGCAGATATTAATCTAGGGGCCAGTTTCAAAAACACGCCATCACGCATTTTCGTTAGTGCAGGGTTATCTTATAGGTTTGATTTTCATAAGGATGCACCTAAAGCAATAGAGGACCAAAACGCGAATGAAAACGGTGGTGAAATCAAGAAGACTTCGTTAAAGAAGAAAAAGAAAAGCAAGAAAAACAAAGGATCTGGTGCCGAGGATGTTGACTTAGGACCGACTAAAAAACAACTTCGAAAACTCAAAAAAAGCCAAAAGAAAAGTAACGATTAAATAATCTTCTCTAGTATTGAGACCATTCTTTCTTATGCTATTAAAAATTGGCTGGTTAATTTTCTGTTTTTGATTAATATCGCTAATATTGATCTTACAAAAGATGCATATGGTAACCCTAAAAGAAGCGACTACAAAAGTTGATTTAAAGAAATTTGTCAAGTTTCCTTTTTCCTTATATAAAGATTCTAAGTTTTGGGTTCCTCCGATTATCAAGGATGAATTGGAAACCTTTGATAAAACCAAGAACCCGGCCTTTAAAAATGCGGAAGCCCGTTTTTTCCTTGCCTATAAAAACAAGACGATTGTCGGAAGAATCGCTGCGATAATCAACAGGATTGAAATTAATCAACAGAAGGTAAAAAAGATGCGCTTTGGTTGGTTCGATTTTATTAATGATAATGAGGTATCGGAAGCATTATTACACAAGGTCAGTGAAATTGGCCTTGAGAATAATTTAGAATTCATGGAAGGACCTGTTGGTTTTTCAAATTTAGATAAAGTAGGGGTGCTTATAGAGGGATTCAATGAAGTGGGAACAATGGTTACCTGGTATAACCATTCATATTACCACAGTCATTATGAACGCTTGGGCTTTGTAAAGGAAAAGGAATACTTAGAAAACAGATTTCCTTTTTCAAATGCCGATCCAAAACTTTTCATTAAAGCTAGCGAATTGGTTAAAAGAAGATACGGTGTTAAAGCAGTTAACTTCACAAAGACCAAAGATATATTACCAATGGCGGATAAGATGTTTGATTTATTCAATGAAACTTATTCCAGCTTATCATCCTTTGTTCCCATTACCGATGTTCAAAAGGCCTATTTCAAAAAAAAATATATCAGTTTTATAAATCCCGAATACATTAAATTTATCGTAGACAAAAATGATGAGCTTATTGCCTTTGGTATCGTAATGTCGTCCTTCTCAAAAGCCCTTCAAAAGGCTAGAGGTAAATTATTCCCTTTTGGCATTTTCCATTTATTAAAAGCTCAGAAGCGAAGTAAAGATGTAATTTTTTATTTAATTGGTATTCACCCTGAATATCAAAACAAGGGCTTGACCGCTATAGTTTTCCATGAATATTACAAGACTTTTTTATCAAAAAAGATCGAGAATTGTATACGCACTCCAGAATTGGAAGATAATTTAGCCATAAAACAGATTTGGAAACATTTTAATCCGGAAATCTATAAACGGAGAAGAACGTATCGAAAAGACTTGCAATAGCCATTTAAACAACAAAATCCACCTCCCAATGGTTTCATTGGTATATGGAATTCATTAGTATATTATCTTTCGTAATAAGCAGTTATTCTCCCATCGCAGCAGCGACGGCTGCTGATAATCTCTTATATGTACCATTTTCCAGACGCTCCCTAATTGCGGAGAATGCATCCAAGGTTTCTTCAATATCTGCCATAGTATGGGTTGAGGTAGGAATTAATCTTAATAAGATCAACCCCTTAGGAATTACGGGGTAAACAACTATAGAACAGAAAATACCATAGTTTTCCCTTAAATCTTTAACCAATGCCATCGCCTCAGGGATACTTCCACTCAAATAAACGGGCGTTACACAACTCGTGGTCGTACCAATATCGAACCCCCTATCCTTTAGTCCGTTTTGAAGCGCATCCACATTTTCCCATAGCTTTGCTTTGAGCTCAGGCATGGTGCGTAACATGTTCAATCTTTTTAGGGCTCCCTTAACATAAATCATGGGAAGCGATTTAGCGAACATCTGAGAACGTAAATTGTATTTTAAATAATCGATGATTCCCTTATCTGCTGCCAGGAATGCGCCAATACCGGCCATAGATTTTGCGAAGGTCGCAAAATATACATCTATATCGTCTTGAACTCCTTGCTCCTCACCTGCTCCTGCCCCTGTCTTTCCAAGTGTTCCAAAACCGTGGGCGTCATCAACGAAGAGTCTAAATTTATACTTTTTCTTAAGCGCAACGATTTCCTTTAACTTGCCTTGCTCACCGCGCATTCCAAAAACACCCTCAGATATCACCAAAATGCCACCCCCCGTCTGCTCGGCCATTTTCTTAGCACGTTCAAGGTTTTTCTCCAGACTCTCAATATCGTTATGTTTGAACGTAAAACGTTTGCCCATATGCAAACGAACCCCATCGATTATGCATGCATGTGAATCAACATCATATACAATGATATCATCTTTAGAGACCAAGGCGTCAATGGCCGAGACCATTCCCTGGTATCCAAAATTCAATAAATATGCGGATTCCTTCTGTACAAAAGCAGCCAATTCTTGTTCGAGTTGCTCGTGATATTCCGTGTGTCCACTCATCATTCTGGCACCCATGGGGTAAGCCGAACCATGCTCGGCAGCCGCCTCTGCATCTACTTTTTTAACTTCTGGTAAATTTGCCAAGCCCAAGTAATCATTGATGCTCCAAGTAATTACCTCTTTGCCTTGAAACTTCATCCTATTAGAAATTGGACCTTCTAATTTTGGAAAAACAAAATATCCTTCTGCTTGAGAAGCCCATTTACCCAACGGACCTTTATTCTCAATTATTCTTTCAAATAAGTCTTTCATAATACCTTGTTGATTTGTCTGCAAAAGTATATATTTTTCATTAGCATTCATAACTAATTTATAAGCAAACAAAAAGCGACGATAATACCACCGTCGCTTTTAATATCTTATATATAAAACCGAATACTATTTTACATACTGTATTTTTTGTGATTCTTTCTCAACTTCAGTACCAAGGAATCCCTGGTCTTCCATCCACTGATCACTATAGATCTTACTCATATAACGAGAACCATGATCTGGGAAAACCACAACCACATTACTATCCTTATCGAATTTATTTAAGGCATTCAATTGCTTTATGGCCTGCATGGCTGCGCCACTAGTGTATCCAGCAAAAATACCTTCGGTCTTCGCCAACTCCCGGGCTGCATGGGCACTATCTTCATCAGTCACCTTGATAAATTCATCTATTGAAACAAAATCCGTGGCCGACGGAATCAAATTCTTTCCTAAACCTTCAATTCTATAGGGATAAATCTCATTAATATCAATCTTACCTGTTTCATGGTA
>JABDKZ010000017.1 GCA_013001935.1 Maribacter sp. | reverse complement strand
CTTCAATATAGACTAGCTGTATATCCTCATTTTCCCTGATCAAAAGACCAAGAATTTCTGTGATTAACGTATAGGCAATAAGTATTGGCAGGTGTTTTAAAGCAGTGTCAAAATACCTTCTATATCGAACTAATGCGAAAGCTAACGCCAAGACATAGAAAGCCATGAAATAGTTGTTGAAAAAAAAGTCTTCGATATCAGAATACAACATTACCTTCTTAAATATTAAAATGTCCAAACATGGTTATCGGGACTTTTAGTCCATAGGCATCCTTTCTTATTCGTCCCTTAAAACAAAACCAAGAATTTAACGGGAATACTTCATAACAAGCAACAAATAATGAATTGCAATTGCGAAACACCCTAAGGTCAGACCAATCTAATGGTTGAAATGTCTTTTTCAATAATTGGTCAATGTACGCTTATTTGAATTCCCTTCTTCTACCGAATACAAATCCGATAATGAAAAATGAGTACATAAGTACTATAAGTATTCTAAGAACGCTTCTAAAACGAAACTTTTCCCAAGTATCATAATCTAAATACCCAATTAAGAAAAGAATAGGAAATATTGTGTAGAACACAAAAAGACCCACGCTAATCCAAAAAACCAGATTGTACGGCTGATACGTGGGTTCTTTATTGCGTCTTTTTTCAATAAAATAGAGTCCGATGCAAAATAAGAGTGCCCATGAGCCAATTGCATTGGCATAATAGAGATCAGTGTTTATAGGATTCTGAAAAAAGCAGCTTATCAGGTAGGCCAATAAAACAAAAACCGACATTCTCTGTATCCATATCCTGTACTTTCCATTTGATATCAATTTCCAATATACAGCGTAAAAAAAACCAAAAAAGAAAATGGAAAAAATGTTATAGAGAATAAAATTATACTCGCTATACTCTACATTTTTGAACAACGAGTAATTCGGATATTTTCTTATAATAACACCCAATAATTCATTCAAAAAAGTATAGGCCAAAAGAATTGGAAAAAATTTCAAAATGGTATCGTAGTAACGGTTGTATCTTACAATACTCACAATCAATGTCAATAAATAAATTGGTATGAAATAATTTTCGGTCAATAATTCAATCACCTCTTCTACCATAATCAGTTAGAAATCAGTTTTTGGTGGAGGTCCTGAACCTCCATAATTTAGGGTTAGACTTTTGCCACCTTGTAGGTTCGAATTCAAAGCGAAATTATTCGGGATAAATCCTGCATAGGATTTGTTTATTGGTTCCTCGTTAAAGCCCATTCCTTTATTGTTTTGAGTCTTCCAATCAATAATAAGTTTGGCTTTTCCATCCGCTCCAACATAGAAACCATAATTTTCACCACCTTTATCCAAAGTTGGTAGCATAAAAATTGAGTTTTGCCTTTTATGAATTACCTTTTTCCCATCGGGGAAATTTTCTTTATTGGGATAATTGGCAAAATAAAGACGCAAGGTCTTGACCTTTTGTACCCCTGCATTTTTTGCTTCCTGATCTACATAAGCTATGTAATCTTTTAGCATTTGGTAGTCAAAGTCAACAAATCGGGAAGCTTTGAAATTCTCTTCAGGTGCGCGCTCCTTCATTTCATAGCCTTCGATGATTGAAACCCTATGTTTGCTGTAATTGTTATAAATTGAATCTGCCTGCCCGAGCGATATGATATTATCGGGCGCCTTGATTATGGGTTGATCTTCAGTTTGTGGCTTTTTACCTTGTTCATTACAACTGTAACTGCTGAAAACAAGGGCGGAAATCAATAATAAGTTAAATAAGAAATTTTTGGCTTTGATCATAACAATGGTTTAAGGTTTTAGAATGTTCATAAAGAAAACCCGGGGAGAGCTTTCTTTGCTTTATAAAGATATTAAAATAACCCTATATTGTTAAAATGGGTGAAAAATTATACCTGCATTGTAAGGTTAAATCACTAAAAAATCCCAATAGTTACAAACCATTGGGATTTTAAAAAGTTATTTTGAAATCACTACTGATTCATTGTCATCAAGAATTCCTCGTTGTTCTTGGTTTGTTTTATGCGTTGTTCAATGAATTCCATGGCTTCAATTGGGTTCATATCCGCAAGGTATTTGCGTAAAATCCACATACGTTGAATGGTGTTTTCATCTAATAATAGATCATCTCTACGCGTACTTGAAGAAGTAAGGTCGATTGCAGGGAATATTCTACGATTACTGATCTTGCGATCCAATTGAAGTTCCATATTACCAGTACCTTTAAATTCTTCAAAGATTACTTCATCCATCTTAGAACCAGTATCAGTCAAAGCAGTTGCTATGATTGAAAGTGAACCACCACCCTCAATATTACGGGCAGCCCCAAAGAAACGCTTCGGCTTGTGTAACGCGTTGGCGTCAACACCTCCACTTAAAACCTTACCTGATGCAGGTTGTACCGTGTTATAGGCTCGAGCCAAACGGGTAATAGAGTCTAATAGTATAACTACATCATGACCACATTCAACCAATCGTTTTGCTTTTTCCAAAACAATGTTGGCAACGCGTACATGCTCAGTGGCTTCCTTGTCAAAGGTGGAAGCAACAACTTCCCCCTGAACATTTCGCTGCATATCGGTAACTTCCTCAGGTCGTTCATCAATCAGCAATACAATTAAATATACCTCGGGATGATTGGCAGCAATAGCATTGGCCACATCTTTCAATAACATCGTTTTACCCGTTTTAGGTTGGGATACGATCATACCTCTTTGTCCTTTACCTATAGGAGAGAACAAATCGATAATACGTGTTGATATACTGGCCTGACGCTCAGAAAGATTGAACTTTTCATCTGGGAACAATGGCGTTAAATGCTCAAAGGAAACCCGGTCACGAACTATCTGAGGGTCAATTCCGTTGATCTTATTCACCTTAATCAATGGAAAGTATTTTTCACCTTCTTTCGGAGGTCGTACATTTCCCAAAACAGTATCACCCGTTTTTAATCCGAACAATCGAATCTGCGATTGGGATACATAAATATCATCCGGGGATGAGAGGTAATTGTAATCTGAGGACCTTAAAAAGCCATAACCATCTTGCATTATATCGAGGACACCCTCACTGGTAATAATGCTATCAAATTCAAACTCAGGTTCTTTATAGCGATTCTTTAGATCTTTATCAAAATTACTATTGCGCTTATCCTGCGTATTTTTTTGATGATGGGTTTTTTTCTGAGTGGGATTTTTGTGATGTTGTGCACCTTTTTGGTGGTCTTTCTTTACATTTTGATTGGGGTTTGGCCTGGGATTCGGTCTATGAACCTCTTTTGACTCTTTTTTTACGGATGTTTCAGTAGTATCTGCGGTTTCCGTTTTGGTGTTTTGCTTCATCCTGTTATCGGTCTTGTTTTCGGTAACAACGCGCGACCTTTTAGGTCGTGGTTTTGGATTTTGTGCTACAGCCGGCTTGGCTATTTCTGCCGTTGCCTTGGGATTAGCTGCCTGGAGATCCAAAATTTGATAGACCAAATCCAATTTTTTTAAGGTCTTTAATTTGGGAACCTTCAACCCCTTGGCTATTTCCTGTAGCTCAGGAAGCTTTTTCGATTTTAAATCTGAAATCTCAAACATTAAGTATGGTATATATTATACGTCTTTAGAAAATTAAGAAGTGTATTGTTATTTGGGTATTACGAGGGAAAGATTCCCTTTTCTGGTAAGTGATATAACTAATAACGTAACAATATTACAAATTATTTTCAATAATACAGGGATATTTTTTAAAAGACATGTATTTTTGGCCTTCCAAACGCTATAAAAGCAATGATTCAAAGAATACAATCGCTTTATTTGTTGATTGTGGCCCTGATGGCGGCACTATTACCAATAGTGTTTTATCTATGGACAAATCCTGCAGGAGAGCAGGTTTTTGCCCAAGGTGAAATAGTGGCTGTTATATCATTCTATGCTTCCGCAGCCTTGGCCCTAATTGCCATCTTTTTATTCAAGAAAAGACAAAATCAATTTGTTTTGAACAGATTGAACATGATATTGAATCTTTTTTTACTAGGATTTTTCGTTTACCGATCGCTAAACTTATCCGGAGAAACCTTGGTTTCTGAGAAGGGTATTGGGATGTTGATTCCTGTATTTTCTATCGTTTTTTTAGTTCTGGCCAACAGGGCTATTAAGAAGGATGAAGATCTTATAAAATCTGTTGATCGTTTGCGTTAAACCTAACATCTTAGTAGTATTAGTGCGTAAACCCTGATGGAAGCATCAGGGTTTTTTGCATTTCTATACTTTTAGGTAACATGCAAGATTGTATCAAAATGCTGGGCTAACTACCTTTTTTTGATCCCACAATCGCGTATACCATGGGGATTTTATGGTCTAGATGATCAATGCGGTATTTTTTGGGTTCAAATTCAACGGTCTTATTAAAACAGTTATAGGGCGAGTAATCATATTCATCCAAGCTGCAAATTTCAATATTGTTTTTGATCAGATTATTCACGACCTCACTAATACCGTGATTCCACATTATATATTCCTGTTTAATATCGGCGTTCTTATCGGCGTAGGTTCCTTCTTGTATTTCGATAATTTCACCTGAATTAAGATAATTGTAGGCAATTTGGTCAAAATCATCATCGAACATCCAGACCACTGGATGAAACTCTACGAAAACAAATTTTCCATTTGGTTTTAAGAACCGGGATACAATCTGTCCCCATTTATCAAGGTCGGGGAGCCATCCAATAGTACCATAGCTAGTGAAAACAATATCAAACTTTGTATTTAAGTGTTTGGGTAGATCATAGATATCACAGCAGATAAACGATGTATTGCTTTTAGATGTTTTAGCGAGTTCTTTAGCACGATCAATAGCTTTGTCCGAAAAATCTACCCCTGTTACCTCTGCGCCTAGTCTGCCCAACGAAATGCTATCCTGACCAAAATGACATTGAAGGTGCAAGACACTTTTGCCCTTAAGATTACCAAGTAAATTCAATTCGATTTCGTTGAGTGAGGATTTGCCCTTTAAAAATCCATCAAGATCATAAAAATCCGATTTCATATGGTAATCGGTTTTAGCATTCCATGAATTCCTGTTTATTTCTATGTAATTTTTTTTTGGTCTCATTTCTCGTCGACAATTTTTGGGCTGAATTAAAAAAATATTGGCATTAATCCTTATACATCTTACCGCTTGCCCAATTCAATGATTTCTAGGCCTTTTATTTCGGCACCATCAATCTCAAACCGAAGCATTGTACGCACTTGATGAAACCCGTGTTTCCCGCATGCGCCGGGATTCATATGGAGGAGATCTAGTTTTTTATCCCACATGACCTTAAGAATATGTGAATGGCCACAAATGAATAATTTGGGAGGATTCGCCTTGATCTCTTCCTTTATGTTGGCATTGTATTTAGGCGGGTAACCTCCAATATGGGTAATCCAAACAGCTACTTCCTCACACATGAACCGATGATTCAATGGATATTCTTTTTGAATAATAGCGTCATCAATATTGCCATAGACCGCTTTAAGTGGTTTTATTTTTTCAATGGCATCGGTTACCCTTAAACTGCCAATATCACCTGCATGCCAAACCTCATCTGCTAGTCGGGCATATTTTAAAATAGCCTCATCAATATGACCATGGGTATCGGACAACAAAAGAATTTTGGTCATAAAACTTAAATTATGCTTAAAAATAGAGGTGCTCAGTCCATTTTTGAGTTGGAACGAGGTATATTTGATTTCCACAAAAATAGCGGATTCACTTGAGATATTTTATTGCTTTTTCATACTTCGGAAAGTCGTACCATGGCTGGCAAAACCAACCGAATGCAATTACGGTTCAAGAAGTTTTGGAAGATACGCTTTCCAAACTTTTAAGAATATCAATTGTAGTTGTGGGTGCAGGAAGAACTGATGCAGGGGTGCATGCAAAGGCAATGATGGCCCATTTTGATATTGAACATGAAATTGATCTTGAGGACTTGGTGTTTCGGACCAATGCCTTCTTGCCAGATGATATTGCGGTAGACGAAATATTTCAGGTCCATAAAGAGGCCCATGCCCGTTTTGATGCTACCGAACGTACCTATGAGTATTGGATTACACAAAAGAAGAATCCATTCTACTATGATAGGGCGCACTATGTGAAGCAAATGTTGGCTATTGATAAAATGAATGCGGCAGCCGAACTTTTATTGGAGCACCACGATTTTGAATGTTTCTCAAAAACCAATACCGATGTCAAGACCTATCTATGCGATGTGCGCAAAGCTATATGGACCCAAGAAAAGGATATATTGGTTTTTACCATTTCAGCGGATCGATTCTTAAGAAATATGGTTAGGGCCGTCGTAGGGACCCTGTTAAATGTTGGTAGTGGCAAGTGGTCCTTAGCCGATGTGCAGGATATATTAAAGAGTAATGACAGGACCAAAGCTGGGGCATCTGTCCCTGCAAAAGGTTTATATTTGACAAAAATTGTTTACCCAAAGACGATAAGCAGACATGAGTAAAGAAGCTGGAAAGGCATTTGATATTGGCTTGTTCAAACGTTTATTGGCCCATGCACGTCCTTACAAGATTACTTTTTATGGGGTAGCCTTGTCTGCGATTCTATTGTCTGCCTTTGCGATTATGACCCCATTTTTATTGCGGGAGCTTATTGATGAGGCCATTATGAAATCTGATGCCGAAAAATTGCTTTTTCTGGTTTTGGCCATGCTGGCGGTACTTCTGGCCCAAGTTCTCTTCCAATTATTATTCAATTATTATGCAAATTGGTTGGGTGAGTCCGTAATCAAGGATATTCGGATCAATCTCTTTGGGCATATGCTGAATTTTAGAATGAAATACTTCGACAATTCATCACTTGGGGTATTGGTGACAAGGGCTGTTGCAGATATGCAGCGCATAGGGGAAATTTTTAGCCAAGGGTTTTTCGTGATCGTTGCTGATCTTTTAAAAATGTTAGCCGCAGCGGCACTAATGATTTATTTAAATTGGCGGTTGGCCCTGATTGTTTTTGCCTTACTCCCCGTTATTCTATATGCCACGCGTTTATTTCAGCAGGCCATGAAAGTAGCCTTTATCGAGGTAAGGGCCCAAGTATCGAATTTAAACTCGTTCGTTCAAGAAAGACTTACAGGAATGAAAATCGTACAGTTATTTACCAGGGAGCAGATTGAAAGTGACAAGTTTCGGGAAATCAACGAAAAACATAAGGCCGCTTGGTTAAAAACAGTATGGTACAATTCTATTTTCTTTCCCATCGCAGAAATTGTTTCCTCGGTGGCCATAGGTTTGGTGGTATGGTACGGTGGACTTCAAAATGTGGCCAATATTTCAGATAATGTGGCTGGGACCATCTTTGCCTATATTTTGTGTATTGAAATTCTTTTTAGACCCCTGCGACAGATTGCGGATAAATTCAATACTTTACAAATGGGAATGGTCGCCGCCAATAGGGTTTTTTCAATTTTGGATACTGAAAGTAATATTGATGATTTGGGTACCATAGAAAAATCCAAGGTAAAGGGCAATATCAGATTTACCCAGGTACGCTTTGGGTATATCAAGGATGAGGAAGTGTTGCATGGCATTTCATTTGATGCCAAAGCAGGTGAAACCATTGCAATCGTTGGGGCCACGGGCGCTGGAAAATCGACCATCATTAATTTGCTGAATCGTTTCTATGAGATTAACTCAGGGCGAATATTAATCGATGGTATAGATTGCAAGGATTATAAATTGGCATCATTGCGTTCACATATTGCAGTAGTCTTACAAGATGTATTCCTCTTCGCGGATACCATTGCCAATAATATTTCTTTAAAAGACAATGCCATGGCCATCAGCACGATTGAAGAGGCAGCAAAGGAAATCGGTGTTCATGAATTCATAGCCAGTTTACCCGGTGGCTATACCTACAATGTAAAAGAACGTGGTTCAATGCTGTCTAGTGGGCAACGACAGCTGATTGCTTTTTTAAGGGCTTATGTGAGCAATCCCAGTATCCTGATTTTAGATGAAGCTACATCATCGGTTGATACGTATTCTGAAAAATTAATCCAACGTGCTACCGAGAAAATAACCGAAGGGAGAACATCGATTATTATTGCGCATCGCCTGGCCACCATCAAGAAAGCTGATAAGATCCTGGTGATGGATGCCGGTAAAATTGTTGAATCCGGTACCCATAGCGAATTATTAAAAAAAGGGGGTTATTACAACAAGCTGTATGAAGCCCAGTTTATGCAAGAAGAAGTGGCTTAGATCAAATCTTCTTTCATCATTTCCCCAAGTTCGGTAAGGTCTTTGAACAAGAAGAACTCCCCGTTTTTTATATACGAAATACCACCGGTCTCCTCACTGACCACTAATGCCAATGCATCGGTTCTTTCGGTAATACCAACAGCGGCCCTATGGCGTAATCCAAAACGAAGTGGAATACTACGTTGGTTTGAGACCGGAAGAATTACTCGCGTGGCTACGATAAAATTATTCTCTATGATCACAGCACCATCATGCAACGGACTGTTCTTGTAAAATATACTGCTTAAGATGGGTTGATTCACTTCCGCGTACATAGTGTCACCGGTCGACTTTACAAAATCCAAGGAATTGTTTCTTTTTATAACAATGATAGAACCTGTTTTGGAATTTGACATAATTTCGCAGGCCCCCAAAATGGCATCAATATCATTACTGGTAGCCATTCCTTCAGGTCGTAAAAAGCGGAAACGTCGAATAAAATTTCGTTTGTTCGCAAAGTTAGTAGATCCGATCATTAATAGGAATTTCCGAATTTCCTGCTGAAAAACAATAATCAAGGCAATTAAACCTACAGACATAAAACCACCAACCATACTACTTATCATTTCCATTTCAAGTAGCTCGGTGAGCTTCCAGAAGCCCCAGATAATAACGATTCCAATAAAGATGTTAATGGCAACTGAACCGCGTACGAGTTTGTAAATGTAATAGAGAAGTACGGCGACTAAGATAATATCGATAATATCGGTAACCTTAAAGTCGAGAAAATTCAAAAAATCCAATCCTGATGGTTTTTGTAAAATTAACAAAATTTGATGAACAATGTAGCTATGAAATCTTTAGTTAAGGTGTTCATTTAACTGTATGCATTCCATAGCCGCTGCAACATCATGAACCCTAAGGATATGGGCTCCTTTTTGAAGGGCCAGCATGTTCAGTGCCGTTGTGCCGTTCAATGCTTCTTGGGGTGTACTTTCCAAAACCTTGTAAATCATTGATTTTCTACTAAGACCCACCAAAATTGGCAAATCAAGCGACTGTAATAATTCCAAATTTTGCAATAGCTTATAATTCTGATCCAGGGTTTTGCTGAATCCAAATCCGGGGTCAACGATGATATCGTTAATATGATATTCCCTAGCTTTGGCAATGCGTTCTGAGAAATAGTACAAAACATCCATCAGCAAATCATCATAATCGGTTTTTTGCTGCATGTTCTGCGGTGTGCCTTTCATATGCATCAAGCAATAGGGTACCCCATGTTTTGCAATTATTTTGAACATTTCATGGTCTTGGATGCCCGCTGAAATATCATTGATCATTGCTGCACCTTCTTTTAAACAGGCATCAGCTACTTGGCTACGAAAGGTGTCAATAGATAAAATGGCTTCCGGGAATTCATTGAGCACAACTTTGATTA
>JABDKZ010000492.1 GCA_013001935.1 Maribacter sp. | reverse complement strand
GTATTAACTTCCAATCTCCCATTCTAATCGCAACTTGACCGCCATAGCTTGGAAATTCCCAAAATAGAAATTCATGTTCTTTTTGATTTTCACTGGAAAGCAATGTTGGCAACAAACTCAACCCATCGGAGTCGGGTAAATTATAACCAGCTATCTCTGAAAAAGTGGCCAGCATATCATAATGCGCTGATATATGATTACTTTGGGTACCTGATTTAATTTTTCCAGGCCATGAAGCAATCATCGGCACCCTGATACCTCCCTCATATAAATACCCCTTACCACGACCATACTCCCCGTCAAAAGGTTTTGCACTTTCAAAAAACTTGGGGTCGGCGCCACCAGCGTATGAAGGGCCATTGTCCGACGTGAAAATGATCAAGGTATTGTTATAAATACCCTCATCTTTTAATTGCTGAATAAGTTTGCCAATATTTTCATCCAGATAAGAAACCATGGCAGCATAAGCAGCTCTAGGGTTTTGGTGTGGGAAGTAACCCATTTTTCCCAAATAAGGATCTTCCGGTCCAAACTTTTCCTTGTAGTACTCAAGCCATTTATCCGAAGCTTGCAAGGCAACATGCGGTATGGGTGAAGCCCAATATAAAAAGAATGGCTTTTGTTTATTCCTATCCACAAATTTGGTTAGTTCCTTGAACATTAAGTCTGGGGAATAGTCATTCAATGTAAAAGGTTTGTAATTCTCAGGATTTTTTGGATCGGCACCTTTGGCCAGTTTCGTGTTTGGAGCAATGGTATCATTAGATAAATGAACCCTTTTTCTGTTTTTGTATAAAAATAAGGGATAATAGGTATGCGCCTGTCGTTGACAATTGTATCCATAAAAGAAATCGAAACCCATCTCATTGGGTATTGATTGTGTATGTGGTGCGCCAAGGCCCCATTTACCTACTATTGCTGTTGTATAGCCCACATCCTGCATTCTTTTTGCCATAGTAATGGTGTTCGCGGGCATGGGTCCTTGACCTTCCAAAGTTGAATCTTTGGCCATTGCCCGATAATTCCATACATCACCTCTTTCCTTCCACTCGGAATTACTGCGAATGTATGCGTGACCCGCATGTTTTCCGGTCATTAGCATATATCGGGCAGGAGCACATACAGGAGCACTTGAATAATGTTGTGTGAATAACATACCATTTTTAGCCAAGGCATCAATATTCGGTGTTTCAATCTTTGTTTGGCCATAAGCCCCAACTTCTGCATAACCAAGATCATCTGCCAAAATATAAATTATATTAGGCTTTTTGACTTGTGTCGTTTCCGATTTCGCCTTTTGTACTTTGTCATTACAGGAAAAAAATATTGTCCCTACCAAAAGTAGGGACAATAGTCGTTTTAATGCATTCATAATTTGAGTGTATGTCATCTTTACATTACCGTCGATTTTCCGGGCATTGGGATTTTATACCAGCCTTCGGCATCAGGTTTTACTGGTGCTGGTGAATCCCAGGTTAATCCGTCTGGAACTAATTTCAATTCAGATTTCATAGCCTCATCCCAAGTGATAACCTGTCCTGAATAGGTAGCCATTCTACCAATGATTGCACTCATTGTACTTGTGGCACCATGTTCCCCATCACTAATGACTCCTCCGTTTCTAATTGAAGCAAATAACTTATCGTGTTCAACTTGGTAGGGATTAGGATCATCTTTGCCTCTATGATCAAAGAGTGAATTCCCTGCCCAATCTTTCATTTCAACTTTATCCCCAGCAGTAGAAACCGTTCCTTTGGTTCCTTGGAAAAATTCTGAAACCCTACGCATGGTATCAGGTTGATGCCTGCACTGGCTCGCTATAACCGCACCACTTGGATAGGTATACTCTACAAAATGATGATCATAAATCTCACCGTGATCTTTACCTGTTCTCACTTGTCTACCGCCCATTCCTTGAGCTGAAATCGGAGTTTCGCCAATAAACCAATTGGCTACATCAATATTGTGAATGTGTTGCTCAAGAATATGGTCACCACATAACCAGTTAAAGTAATACCAATTGCGCATTTGATATTCCAACTCAGATTGTCCTGGTTGTCTTTCGCGAACCCATACACCGGCACTGTTCCAATAAACCTGTCCAGAAACTATCTTACCAATTTTATCCTGCTTCAATTGATCCAAAGCCGCTAAATAATTGGTTTGGTAATGTCTTTGAAGACCAACGACCACGTTCAGTTTGTTTTCTTTTGCTTTCTTCGCGGCAGCCAGAACCTTTCGTACACCAGGTACATCAGTAGCAACCGGTTTTTCCATAAAAACGTGTTTACCGTTATTTATGGCATATTCAAAATGCTCTGGTCTAAAACCTGGAGGAGTCGCCAGGATAACAACATCGGCTAAATCTATTGCTTTTTTAGCTCCATCAAAACCAACGAACTGATGGTCATCTTTGACATTTACCTTCTTCGTCTCTCCCATTTCTTTTGAAATGTTCATTAGACTTCCTTTTAATCTATCCTCAAAAGCATCGGCCATTGCGACCAATTCTACATTCTCATCAGCTCTTAACGCCTGAACTGCAGCACCGGTTCCTCGGCCTCCACATCCAACAAGCGCAATTTTTAATTTTTTATCATTGAATACATTTACCATTGCATCCATTTGAAAGCTTGGCAAAACCATCGCCCCAGAAAGCAAGGCAGTATTTTTAACAAAAGTTCTTCTTGAATTTTCACTCGCAAGAAACTTGTTCTTGTCTTTACTTGCATTTTTCATATTGTAGATTTGATTAAAAGGTCGTAATAATTATAAAAAGCATCTGTGAATTTAATCATAAAATGGCAAAAATGAGCAAATTAGCATCGTTTTTTGCCTCAGTGTAATGTAATTTCAGAATATTGTTATTGGTTCTTTTTGGTGTATGTGAAAGGTACTTTCAATTGGTATAGGATATCATTTGATTTTTTGTCATCCAAAATATCCAGGCCATATACAATGTCATAGGGGTTATGATAGACAAATGTTCCGAAAATACGATCCCAAATTGAGAAGATATTCCCATAGTTAGTATCCGTCCAAG
>JABDKZ010000488.1 GCA_013001935.1 Maribacter sp. | reverse complement strand
GTATTGAAAAGGATATTGATAAAATTATTGAATTAACTCAATAGTAAAAAATAACGAAAGCACAACAACGTGTATAGCTCATGCCGCTGCAAAACACAAAAATTCATTACCTTTCATTTTAATGAATTTTAGTGTTACTCACTCTTGCTAAAAACGGCACGAGCCATACACGGACCGTTGGCATTAATATAACACAACCATGATAAGATTACTCTACTTCCTAATTCTAATTTTAATCTTTAGCTGTAGTGAAAGGGGCGATACTACGATCGCAAAAAATACCGAAACAATTCCTGAACCAGATTTCACGATTACAGCAGATAAAACTCATAATAAGTTCAGTAATGCAATTCCATATCAATTAAAAGTACCAGATGGAAGTGTAATAGAAGCTTTTACACTAGAAGCCACAGGGGGTCAATTCAATGTAAACTCAACTATGGAAGATGCTAAAAAGGTGGACATGGACAAGGTTCATACTATAACCGGACCTATTTATGTAGAAGGTGCCGAAGTTGGCGATGTTTTGGCGGTCGAACTTCTCGATTTAGAACCAGGTGATTGGGGCTGGACCCTTATGGAACCTGAATTTGGATTTTTAGCAGGCGAGCACGAATCGGCCATGATTAAAACCTACAAACTGGATAAAGAAAACAATCTTGTCCATTTTTCCGACAACATAAGCATACCTATGCGGCCTTTCCCGGGAGTAATGGGCGTTGCACCAAATACGGAAGAGATGTTAGTTACGTTCCCGCCCAGAGCCAACGGTGGCAATATGGACGATCCAAATATGGTAAAAGGAGTTACCGTATACTTTCCAGTTTTTGTAAGAGGCGCATTGTTTTCTATTGGAGATACGCATGCGGTACAAGGCCTTGGGGAAGTTGTTGGAACAGCGGTAGAATGCGATATGAGAATACGATTTAGACTCAGCGTCGTAAAAGACAAAAAAATCGAAGAACCACAATATGAATCCAAAGATTATTACGCCACAACGGGCTTTGGAACAACTATAGATGAAGCTGCTAAGAAAGCAACACGCTATATGGTTGAACATATTTCTACGAATTATAATATGTCATGGGAAGAAGCCTATATACTCTGCTCTTTAATAGGAGATCTAAAGATTGCAGAAGTTGTAGATTTACCGCATATGTTAGTAACTATGCATATTCCCAAAAGTATTTTTCACAAGGATAGAACAGCCCAATAACATCATAACCAAAGCATGAAAAATAGTATTGTATTAATCGCCATCCTAATAACCACATTATCTTGTGTTACCGAAGAAAAGATAGAAGATGTGGTTGTAATTGGTGGTGGATTGATGGGAAGTTCAACAGCCTGGGAGCTATCAAAAAATGGACAAAATGTTTTATTAATTGAGCAACAAGACTCAATATACACCTATGGTTCTAGTTTTGGAGAAGCACGAATTTCTCGTAGCCTTGGACCCAAAGATGATATTTTTTCATACCTGCAACAAACCTCTGTAAGCGAAACGAGTAATTTAATTGATTATTTAAATGAAGGAAAAAAAGAAACCCTTCATAGTATGGAAGATATCTATACAACTTCACCGGTGACCTACATATTCTCCAAATTTCAATTAAGCGATGCCGAAGCATTGTTAAATGGTCCGAAAGACAATTACAAATACGCCTCTAACAAAGCAGAAGCAGAACAACTGTTTGGAATGAACATTCCGGATACTTCCCTGGTAATTCGAGAATTTAAAGAATACTCGGGAACACTTAATCCTAAAGTTTTAATTAAAAAACTGCATCTGGGAATTAGAAAGTCGGGAAATAGAGTCAACTATAACCAAAAAGTGACGGACTTAAGAAAGGAGAATGGGATTTATAAAATTACCGTTGTCGATGTTAAATCTGGTGAAAATCAAACCATCTTGAGCAAAAAGGTGGTAGCAGCCGCCGGACCCTACAACGGGACTTTAGTAAAAGATGTAGCCCCATATTTTAGTAGCCTGATAAGTCCAAAGCGTTTATTTCTTTCATTTTTAAAAATAAAATCGGACACCTATGACCTCATGACCAATGAACAGCGAGACAGGCTTAATTCTTCGTATCCGGTGGCTTATCTAAATTCTGAAATTTTCTATTCTATGATAGAGAAATACGACGAAAATAACAGGCCTTTACTCAAGGTTGGCGGACATTTTCTACGCACAGAAATCGAAGATTTAGACGCAGTTTGGGAAAAGGAATTAGCCGCAGAAGAAATTCTATGGAGTAAAAAAAATACAGCAGACTATTTAAACAAACTAAACATAACAGTAGCTTTGTCCGACTTAGAATACGCTAGAGGATATTCCTGTGTCTATTCGCTCACAGAATCAGAAACACCCATTGTTAGTCACGCAATAGTTAAAAACAAAGAAGTCGATTCAAGTTTTGTGCTTATAGGAGGAATGTCTGGGATTGGAGCAAAAGGGGCTCTCGCTTATGGTCTTATTGCAGCAGACCTTGTCTCTGGTAATGAAAATAAGTCATTGATATATCAAAAAGCTAAATCAGCTTTAGGTTCAAAAAGATTGATTGAAAACATACAAAAAATTAATAAATAAAACACTAATGCCAACAATGGCTATAAGTAATTGCATCGCAACTACTCATAGCCAAGACCGTTAGCCTTCATTAGGACAAAGTAAAAATAATGATAAAATTCTTTAGAAAAATACGCTACGACCTTATGGAGAAAAACAAAACTGGAAAATATTTAAAATACGCCATTGGCGAGATTGTCCTAGTCGTCTTAGGTATCTTGATCGCCTTGCAGATCAACAACTGGAATGAAAGGCAGAAACAACTAAGATTGGAAAAAGAGATCCTTAAAGAAGTAAGAATCGGATTGGAAGCTGATAATAACTCGATTCAAGTAAGCATCAACGATCATGAAAAGTTCATAAATAGTCAAAATATCATTGTGAATTGGATGTATAAAAAGTTAGCTTATCACGATTCTCTCATGCCACATTTCAAACACACACATTGGACTACACTTTTTGTACCTAAGGACGCACAATTCGAATCCTTGAAACAATTTGGCTTAAGGAACATTTCCAATAAAAAGCTGAGTGATCAAATCTCGAATCTGTATGATAATCTATACGAAGATGTGCTTCTATGGCAAGATGAATACAAAAATACTAGCTATGGTTTAAGAGAGCACATGACGAATGGCGGTATCGAATTTGTTCAAGACTCTAGTGATATTTTGCTGGATCAAAGGCCATTAAATCCTACAGATATTCAAAATAATTCAGCTTTTCTTTTCCAATTAATTGGAACAAGTAGTACCCTTAAGCTCTTTAATGAATATAAATTGAAAGCAACTCAAGAAGAAATTGAAAAGACCATAATAATGATTGACGAAGAGCTAGCTAAGCATTAAAGTAGAATAAATCAAAATTAAACTCTTATGAAACCTAAGAAAGGAATTAATCGAAAAGGAGCAACAGGTTCTAAGACATAATAAAGAAAACACAACAATGT
>JABDKZ010000460.1 GCA_013001935.1 Maribacter sp. | reverse complement strand
AATCAGTATAGACTTTGCCGTTTACCACTTGCCTAACTGAATAGACCCCGTTTTTATTTGCGGCAAGATCCTGCCGGTCAAAACCGATAAATCCAAAGCCAATAGTCCCCAAAGCAGTTACTTTATCGGCAAGGAATGTACCGTCTTTTTGTTTCGTAAAGTTTATTTGCGATTTGGTGGTACTCTGATTTAATTGGGCATTTTCAGAAAGCGGATAGCCATAAAGTCTCACCAAAGTCGGATTTGTGGCATCTAGAACTTCAAGTCCATATAGTAATGGATTTGTGGGCTTTTCTGAAATACTGCTCCTGATTTCAAAATGCAAATGAGGTCCTGAAGAACCTCCGGTATTACCACTAAATGCTATTATCTTATCCTTTTTTACCTTGACCTCCCCATATTCTGGAAAAATCTCGATTTCATAGGATTTCTTTTGATACTGAACTTTTTTGATATATTCCTCAATTTCAGGAGAAAATTTTTGCAAATGGGCATAGACAGAAGTGTACCCGTTAGGATGAGCTACATAAAGGGCCTTACCATATCCCCAAAGTGAAATTTTAATTCGGGTTACGGTACCATCTCCAATAGCATAAATGGGAAGCCCCTGTCGCTGTTGTGTTTTAATATCAATGCCCGAGTGAAAATGATTAGAACGTAATTCGCCAAAAGTACCGGCCAGGACTAAAGGTATGTCCAAAGGTGACCTAAAAGTATCTTGGGGATAACTATCCTGCGCATACAGACCCAAAGAAAAAGTAAAAAGAAAAATAAAAAATATTTTGCCCATGTTCTAATTAAGTTGAATTCGTATTAACCAATTATCGTGCCTTGATTTTTAATTTAAGCACATTGGAAAATAGCCTTTGACCTTGAAATAAGGGATAAATTTAAACAGATGAATAGAATTATTAGCCTTGAAATTCAAAAATCTCCCAATATTTATCGGTGTCACATCTGCAAAAGGTCCTTAAATCAGAGATTGAAGTATTACTTCAAGAATTTTCATAAAAGTATTGGTCAGTCGATAGATGTATGTTAACTTTGTGTAATTGGCATTGAGTTTTGCATATGAGTGAATTGGTTAAAATTGTTGATTCCTTGGAAAACAAGCTAAGCAAGTTGTTACACAAATTAGAATTGTTGCAACAAGCTAATCAAAAGTTGGAAACGGAATTGGTTTCAGCAAGAAACGACAAAGATGAAACCATAAAAACTGTTTCGGAATGGGAGCAGAAGTACAATTCCCTGAAACTTGCAAATTCGATGCTAGGCAGTAATACAAATAAAACAGAAGCTAAGCTTAAAATAAATACGTTGATTAGGGAGTTGGATCATTGCATTACACAACTCGCCGAATAATGTTCAAGATACAATGTCAGAAAAGCTCAAAATAAAGCTTTCGATCGCAGATAGGGTATACCCTTTGACGATTGACCCCACCCAGGAGGAAGGGTTAAGGAAAGCGGCTAAAAATATAGAGCAATTGGCCAAGAAGTTTGAACAGAATTATGCCGTTAGGGACAAGCAAGATGTGCTCGCTATGTGTGCACTGCAGTTTGCCTCTAAAATTGAACAAAGAGGCATTGATCAATCTGAAGGAAACCACGAAGCCATTGAACGATTAAGGGCATTGGACGAGTTGGTAAATTCAAAGCTTGGGATTAAATAAGTTCTTTTAAATAACAATAAGTTACTGCCCACATTGGTATTATCTTTTGACGAACTCAACATTAATTTGTTTAAAAAGGGTGAGTTTAGATTGTAAAAGCAGGCCTTACTTGCATAAGGATCCTTGATCAGTCTGTTAGCCCTAAACCTGTTTTCTGGAGTTTGTACAAAACTTCTCCAATGTGGGCTTTTTTTATTATAATATTTTAAATTATGGATAGTACCACACTTATATTGGTCGGAATCGCAGGTCTTGTTATCGGGTTCATTATTGCGAAATTCATGGAAAAGGGTAAGGCATCAAAGACCTTGGCCAATGCTAAAAAAGATGCGGCCTCTATTGTCAAGGAAGCAAAGATTGAAGGGGAAAGCATTAAAAAAGACAAGATTTTTCAGGCTAAGGAAAAGTTCCTGGAATTAAAGGCCGAACATGAAAAGGTCATCATCAACAAGGATAAAAAAATTGCTGAAGCAGAAAAGCGCACAAGAGACAAAGAATCTCAAATTAGCAGTGAGCTCGCCAGAGGTAAAAAATTGAATGAGCAGTTACAAAATAAAATCAAGGACCTTACCCAAAAGGAAGACTATTATGATAAGAAGCATACTGAACTTGAGAAGCTTCATAAAAATCTAGTACAACAATTAGAAGTATTTTCTGGGCTCTAGGCTGAGGATGCAAAAAGTCAGCTTATGGAATCGTTGAAGGAGACGGCCAAAACAGATGCTATGGCCTATTTACAGACGACCATGGAGGAAGCCAAGTTAACCGCCCAACAAGAAGCGCGTAAAATTGTGATCAATACCATTCAACGTATTGGAACAGAGGAAGCTGTTGAGAATTGTGTTTCTGTTTTTAATCTGGAATCTGATGATGT
>JABDKZ010000446.1 GCA_013001935.1 Maribacter sp. | reverse complement strand
TCATTTATCTCTGTGTTTTGGTTTGTATAATACCTGGCGAACTGTTTCTCAAGATCATAGATTTTCCTAAAATAGGAATTGAAAAGTTTATTCTCTTCCGAGCTGATAAAAGAAACTCCTTCTGTAGCATTGAAAGTAAACTCAATATTTTCTTTTCCGCTGTAAATTACATCAATAAAAAATTCTTCCTGGGGTACGGCATATACCAATCGATAAGTGCCTGGCCCTGAATTTTCCGGAATTTTAAAGCTAAACTCACCATTCTTCACAGCTGTATCGGCTACATAATTCTGGGTGCCCGGTTTTAACCGATAAGCAATCAACCACTTGTAATCATTGGCCGGCATAAAAGTGCCCGAAATTGAATACTGGGCCTGAACACTACAGACAAGTATTAAAAAGAAAATTAAAACAGATTTTTTCATCATTGTTATGTTTCAAAAATAGTACCAATCTAATAAAATGACAATCCATTACTTATCAAGTACTGACCTTTGCTGTTTTTTCAAAAGGCTGCAATGCTTGCAGTGCTTTATCCACCGAATTAATATTGTCAAAAGTCAGCAGTAATCGTAGGCCGTTTCTAGTTTGCTTTTCTTTCATTTTACAGACATTCGCGTGTGATTGAACAAATTGTAGGACTTTGGTAAAAGTTTCACTTTGATAAAAAGGTGATTCCTGTTCAGCAATGAAATAACCAATGAGCTTTCCTTTTTTCATGACTACTTTTTCAAGACCAATACTGTTGGCTATCCATTTTATACGCACAGAGTTCAACAGATCAACAACCTGTATAGGTAACTCGCCAAACCGATCGACTAGTTGTGCTTCATATTTCTGTAAAGCCGCTTCTTCCTTAATTAAATTCAATGCTGTATAAAGATTCAATCTTTCGGTTATATTGTTAATGTAGTCATCAGGGAACAATAATTCAAAATCAGAATCGATCTGGGTATCCTTTACAAATGCTTTTTTATGCGGACCTTCAACTTCATCATACAATGCCTTAAACTCGTTTTCCTTTAATTCTTCAATGGCCTCGGCCAATATTTTTTGATAGGTATCAAACCCTATTTCATTGATGAATCCACTTTGTTCACCACCCAGTAGATCCCCAGCTCCCCTAATTTCGAGATCTTTCATTGCGATATTGAAGCCGCTGCCCAGCTCGGTAAACTGCTCCAATGCCTGGATTCTCTTGCGCGCTTCAGTGGTCATTACATCAAAAGGAGGCGTAACAAAGTAGCAAAATGCCTTTTTGTTACTTCGCCCAACCCGTCCCCGCATTTGATGCAGATCGCTGAGTCCAAAATTATTGGCATTGTTGATGAATATGGTATTGGCATTGGTAACGTCCAAACCACTTTCGACAATGGTTGTTGAGACTAGAACATCAAATTCCCCGTTCATAAAAGCAAGCATCAGGGTTTCAAGTTTCTTCCCTTCCATCTGGCCATGACCAATACCTATTTTGGCATCGGGTACCAATCGCTGGATCAAACCCGCGACTTCCTTTATATTCTCAATACGGTTGTGAATGAAGAATACCTGCCCCCCGCGTTGAATTTCATAGCTTATAGCATCTCTAATAGTCGCTTCCCCAAATCTGATAACATGGCTTTCGATAGGATATCGGTTGGGGGGTGGCGTATTGATGACAGAAAGGTCACGCGCTGCCATTAAACTAAATTGTAGTGTTCGGGGAATAGGAGTAGCTGTTAACGTGAGTACATCTACATTTTCCTTGATTGATTTTAATTTATCCTTGACAGCTACCCCAAATTTTTGCTCTTCGTCAACAATTAGTAAGCCAAGATCCTTGAATTTCACATTCTTATTTACAAGCTGGTGGGTACCTATAATTATATCAACCTTACCACTTTCCAGTTTTTCCAAGGTTTCTCGTTTTTCCTTGGTTGTTCTGAAACGATTTATGTATGCAACGGTTACGGGCATTTCTTTTAATCGTTCCGTAAAGGTCCTATAATGTTGGAATGCCAAAATGGTTGTGGGCACTAAAACCGCTACCTGCTTGCCATTATCCACGGCCTTGAATGCGGCGCGTATGGCTACTTCGGTTTTACCAAAACCTACATCACCACATACAAGTCGATCCATTGGCCTCTCGCTCTGCATATCTTTCTTGATGTCTTCTGTTGCTTTACTTTGGTCCGGGGTATCTTCATAGATAAATGAGGCTTCGAGCTCTAATTGCAAATAACTATCGGGATCATATTGAAAACCTTTGTCAAGTCTACGTTTCGCATATACTTTAATAAGGTCGAACGCAATTTTCTTAACGCGGGACTTGGTTTTTTGCTTTAACTTTTTCCAAGCTGCTGAGCCTAATTTGTAGATCTTGGGTACCGCCCCATCCTTGCCATTGAATTTTGATATTTTGTGAAGTGAATGAATGCTTACATATAGAATATCGCGATCCCCGTACATTAGCTTTATGGCTTCCTGTTTTTTACCCTCAACATCAATTTTTTGAAGTCCACCGAACTTTCCGATACCATGATCAATATGGGTTACATAATCCCCAACATCTAATTTGTTAAGTTCTTTAAGCGTAATTGCCTGTTTTTTGGCATAGCCATTTTTTAGATGGAATTTGTGGTAGCGTTCAAAAATCTGGTGGTCCGTATAGCACACTAATTTTAACTCATCATCAATAAATCCCTGGAATATGGGAAAAACCACCGTTGAATACTTAATGTCATGGTCTACCTCATCAAAAATATCATGAAGGCGTTTAGCCTGTTGGTCCGACGCACAGAAGATATAATTGGTATACCCTTTTCGAGTATTTTCATTGAGGTTGTCGATCAATAAATCAAATTTTTTATTGAAAGCGGGTTGAGGTTTGGTTGCAAAAACCAGTTCTATTCCTTGTTCAGCTTTTACATTGGTGCCAGACGTATTCATTTCAACCAAACAATAATCATGTAGTTGCGATTTCAACAAATGTGAATTCACAAACAATGCTTCTGGTTCGGCATGTTTTATATCTTGGGATAGCTTTGCAAAAGACTCTTCGGCCTTGGAGAAGAATGTATCTAACCGACCATACAAAATCTCGAGGTTCTTAGTGAAAACAACGGTTCTTGATGGGATATATTTAAGAAAGCTTTCGCGGGTTTCGTTTAAAAATTTATTTTCAACATTAGGAATGATCGATATTTTATTCACTTTTTCAGTAGACAACTGGGTCTCGACATCGAAAGTTCGGATACTATCAACTTCATCCCCAAAAAATTCAATACGATAGGGTTCGTCATGTGAAAAAGAAAAGACATCAACTATACCGCCACGAACAGAGAATTCACCGGGTTCTGTAACGAAATCGACTCGTTTGAATTGATATTCAAAAAGCATCTCATTCAAAAAATCCAATGAAATAGAATCGTTGAGTTTTATCTTTAGGGTATTCTTATCAAGCTCTTTTCTGGTGACCACTTTCTCGAACAGCGCATCAGGATAGGTAACTATTAGCGCAGGTTTCTTCCTTGAATTTATGCGGTTTAAAACTTCAGCCCTTAAAAGTACATTGGCATTATCGGTTTCTTCTATTTGGTAGGGTCTACGATAACTCCCAGGGTAGAACAGAACATCTTTTTCGCCAATGAGTTGTTCCAGGTCGTTTAGGTAGTAGGCGGCTTCTTCCTTATCATTGAAAACCAACAAAAAGGGCAATTCAGAATTTTTGAAAACATCTGAAATGACAAAAGAAAAGGCGGAACCTGTTAGGCCTTTTAATGTTATATTATTTTGGGTTTGGGCAATAGTTGTTTCTAGTTTTCGCACTTGCGAAGACTTTGCGAACAATTGTTGGATCGTAGCTTGGGTCAAGCGTTATAATTTGTGCAAATATAGGTTGAAGCCGATCTTCACACAAAAGAAGGATTATATTTTTATGATCATGCCATCACCAATGGCAAATACTTGATCTTTTTTAGTAGGTTTAAGTGTAAATGACCCTGTAAATTCTCCAAAAGCAGGAAGTATCATTTGGTTGTGACTTTTAAAAAAACAAGGGAGTCTAAGCGATTGTTTGCCATTCCCACGGATTTTGACCGCCGGATGTATATGTCCACAAAAGTTGAAGAAATCTTTCCGTTTTTCTGGGTGATGGGTAAGTAAGAAGTCTTCTTCTATTAAATCATCAATAATTTTAATGCCCAAGGCCTCATATTTTAGCGGCGAGATAATGTCGTGATTGCCACTTATAAGAATGATTTCACATTTGTATTTTAAGGTCCATTTTTCAAATAGGCTCCATTCACTATTTAAGTGGGAATGGAATAAATCCCCTAAGAAATATATAGTGCTGGGATTAAAAAATGCAATGGCTTCATCCATTAGTTGAAAATTGGCATGAATTGCTTTTAGGGGAACGGCCGCACCATACTTTCGAAAGTGGCTTATTTTGCCCAGATGTACATCACTAATTAAAAGTGCCGATTTTTCTTGCCAAAAAAGTGAGCCTGATGGGTGCAGTGTAAAGCTTTGACCATGTATTTGGATGTCTTGGGTCACGCGATTATTTCTTTAAAAGTTTTGCGGTCATTCTCTTTATACGGTCTGCCAATTTTTCACTTGAAAGCTTTTCACGGAGTCTGTCGGTTATCAATGGAAAGGAAAACGGAGTAGGATGTTCGCATTGCTTCCAGATGATCCTTTGTTTTGCGATCCGTTCAAGGGCAAGGCGTAAACGGCCTTCTTCCAATTGGTGTTCAAAGGTTTCGGTATAGGCCTGTTGATACAAAAGATTGTCTGCTTCGTAGTCCTTAAAGACATCGAACAACAATTGTGAACTACTTTGCAAATGCTTCATTTTTATTCCTTTTTCTGGATATCCGGTAAAAACCATTCCACTTATCACCGCAATATCGCGAAATTTACGTCTTGCCATTTCTGTCGAATTCAGACTTTTTTGCAGATCATCGAATAAGTAATCGGTAGTGAATAGATTATTGTCCAATACCTCTTGCATATTTAATTTTTGATCCGAAAGTAATTCAAAACCGTAGTCATTAAAAGCCAATGAAAATGTAATCGGAGACAACAGGCTAATACGGTAACTTAACAGGCTTCCCAATGCTTCATGTACAAAGCGTCCCTCAAAAGGGTAGAAGATGTAATGGTAACCATCATTTGTTTCAAACGATTCAATGAGAAACTCATTGGGTTTTGGAACAATGCTTTCCTCTCGTTGTTTGCTGAAAAGCGGGGAAAGCGACTTTATTTCAATAGATTGCTCTGAATCGGAAAGAGATGCGGAATACAATTCATTTCTTAATAGTGCGGACATCTGGGCAGAGAGGGTTAATCTGCCACCCATCCAGGCAGGAACCTTGCTCGATTTTTTGCTTGAATTCCGCACATGAACCTGCATTTGTTTTACACGAATAAATTCGAGGTTTCGCCCGGCAAAGGTAAATACATCCCCCGCTTTTAATTTTGTTATGAAAGACTCTTCAATAGTACCGATATAACCTCCTTTCTGATAGCGTACCGTTAAGTTGGCATCGCCAACTATCGTACCAATTTGAAAGCGATGTCGCATAGCGATACCTTTATTATAGACCTTAAACAACCTATCTTCCCGGACTTCTATTTTCTTGTATTCATCATAGGCCTGCAAGCTTTGACTACCCATAACAACAAAGTTTAAAAGCCACTGCCATTGTTCTTTGCTTATGGTCTGGAAACAAAAAGTCTGTTTAATTTCAGAAAATATGGCATCAGGATAAAACCCATCTGAGACAGCCAAGGTGGTGAGGTATTGTATAAGGACATCAAAACTATTAAGATAGGGTATGCGGTCTTCCACTGCATTTGCCTTTACAGCCTGTTGCAATGCCGACGCTTCGACAAGCTCAATGGCATGGGTTGGTAAAAAGTATATTACACTTTCTTTACCCGGTCTGTGACCGCTACGACCAGCACGTTGTAAAAAACGTGCAATGCCCTTGGGTCAGCCGATTTGGACTACGGTTTCAACAGGAGCAAAATCTACACCTAAATCCAGACTGGAAGTGCATACTACGGCCTTTAGACTTTCATTACGAATGGCCTGCTCTACCCATTGTCTTGTTTCCTTATTTATACTGCCATGATGCATGGCAATTTCACCGGCGTATTCAGGATGCTTTTCCAGAATTTTTTGAAACCAGATTTCGCACTGACTTCGGGTATTGGTAAAAAGCAATGTTGTTTTACTTTTATTGATGATAGGAATTACATCTTCCAACAAACGAAGCC
>JABDKZ010000428.1 GCA_013001935.1 Maribacter sp. | reverse complement strand
CCTCTAGCATTTTATTGGTCAGGATAAATTTGGGAACATATCCCCCTACAGCCGTTATGGCCGCCGTAAGTTTACTCATACAACATTATCTTTTGTGTCAAAAAACCTTCAAAAATGCGTCAAAAGTCGTGAAAATTAATGATTTTTTGTGACTATCTGATTAAAAAGTGATTTTTTTGACAAAATGGGACTTTTAGTAAATAGTACTCAAATATTGAAAATCAATTTCAATTTGGGTTCCTTTTAATGGAATTACGGTATAAAAAAACCCTGCCATAAAAATAGCAGGGATTCAACTTTTCTTCTTAAATCGTGATTAAGCCTCAGCCTCCTCGGTCTTATCGATAAGAACTTGGCCTTTATAATATAATTTTCCTTCATGCCAGTGGGCTCTATGGAACAAATGCATTTCGCCTGTTGTTGGATCCTTGGCAATTGTAGGAGCTACCGCTTTGTAATGCGTTCTTCTTTTATCTCTCCTCGTTTTTGAAATTTTTCTTTTAGGATGTGCCATTATTAATTATTTATCCGTTTTTAACTTTTTTAATTCATCCCAACGGGGATCGTTAACTTTGCGATTATTCTTTTCTTCTCTTGGACTTAGTTCTTCCAGTTTTTTTAGCGCCTCAGATTCCAAGGTGCCATCTAAAACACCCGGGTGAACCCTTTTTTGGGGAACTGATAAAACTAGCATTTCATAAACGTATTGCGCAATATTCAATTGGTGCTCACTGTGCGGAATGATTAATATTTCATCATTCTCATCATTGAATTCGTCGCCAAATTTTACGACTAGTTCCAAGGCGCCCCAGATTTCTTGATCATAGGGTTCACTAGTGGTATCGCAATCAACGTTTACCGAGCCTTCTGCCTGCATTTCCAATTCTAACATGGTGCTCATCTTATTTAGAACAACATGCAAGTCTACATTTGCATCATTAAACTCATTATATCCAAAAGATTCAAAGAACGTATTCCCAATCGTATAATCAAACTTGTGTTTTCCTTGCTTCAATCCAGAGAAAGGAATATTAAACTCCTTTTGCTTTATCATTTCAACACTGGTTAAATTATGATAGCCCCATATAAAGGCGGGTGCAAAGATACTTTTTTTTTGATAAAAGCCAATAAATGGAATCTAAATATTAAAACTAACTAAAATCGGGGAGGTTTTACCTTATCAAGTCGCTCAAAAAACAATGGGGAGCCCAACGATTATCTTCTGGCTTTTTGTTTTTGTAGTTGGTTTTCCGTCAGCTGATTGTACTCCTGTCTGTTTTTGAATATTTGTATCGCCTTAAATATGGCTTCCTTAAAAGAAGTGTGGTCGGCCTTTCCTTTTCCAGCTATTTCATAGGCCGTTCCATGATCGGGTGATGTTCTCACTTTTGATAACCCTGCCGTAAAATTCACACCATTGCCAAAAGACAAGGTCTTAAAAGGTATTAGTCCCTGATCATGGTAAGCCGCCAAAATCGCATCAAAATCTTTATACGCATCCGAGCCAAAAAAACTATCTGCCGAGTACGGGCCAAATAACAAATGGCCGGTTTCCGACATTTCCTTGATAACAGGTTTCATTACCTCCTCGTCTTCCTTGCCGATTACACCATTATCCCCGCTATGCGGATTAATGCCCAATAGCGCGATCTTTGGTTTGCGAACACCAAAATCCATCTGCAATGATTTTTCAATAATTCGAACTTTGGTCCTTATTAAGATGGGGTTTATGGCATCGGGAGCATCCTTAACGGCCACATGGTCGGTGAGCAGGCCAACTTTCAAAGTATCAGTGATCATGAACATTAAGCTTTCACCTTCTAACTCCTGCGCCAAATAATCGGTATGTCCTGGAAAATTGAAATCCTCCGACTGTATGTTTTTTTTATTGATAGGGGCCGTGACAAGAACATCAATTTTGCCCTCTTTTAAGGCCTTTACCGCTGCCCTTAGCGATTTAATGGCATAAAGACCCGCTTCTTTGGTCTCTTGACCAAACTCAATTTTAGGAGTTTCTTTCCAAACATTGACTACATTGACCTTACCATCAATCGCCTTGGAAGCATCATGTACGCCATTGTAATTTATGGTAATTCCCAATTCATTTTTTTGGGAGGATATGGTCTTGTTCGAAGCAAAAATGACAGGGGTGCAAAAATCCAGCATGCGGCTATCCTCAAAAGATTTGAGTGCTACTTCACACCCAATTCCATTTAAATCACCAATGGATATTCCTACCTTTATTTTTCGGCCTTTCTGCATTATATAATTACCTTTGCTTCTTATTAAAAGCACAAAACTACTTAATTTATACGACACATGTTTACGGGAATAATCGAATCTTTGGGCGAAGTACAACAACTTGAAAGAGAAGGAGGAAATCTGCACATTAGCATTAATTCCCCGCTGACCCAAGAACTGAAAATCGACCAAAGTATTGCGCATAATGGGGTTTGTTTGACAGTTGTTTCAATAGACGACAGTTCCTATACGGTAACTGCAATTGATGAAACCCTACAAAAGACAAATTTGGGCGAACTAAGGGTTGGCGATCAAGTAAATCTTGAAAGAGCGATGGTTCTGGGTTCCAGACTAGATGGGCACATTGTGCAAGGCCATGTTGACCAGACCGGAAAATGCATTGGGGTTGTCGAAATGGATGGGAGCTGGTTCTTTACTTTTGAATATGATGCTTCACAACATAATGCTACCATAGAAAAAGGGTCCATAACCATTGACGGGGTTAGCTTGACCGTAGTTGATTCCGGCACGAACACCTTTGGTGTAGCTATTATTCCGTATACCTTTGAAAATACACGTTTTAATAGCTATACAATTGGGAGTACGGTGAATTTGGAATTTGATGTCATTGGCAAATATGTGGCCCGATTGATGGAACCACTGTCCTAATCTTTGCTTAAACCTTAATGAATATCTTCTTTCTATACATGATATAGGCCAACAGCATATAGAAGCTAACAACCGTAAGCGCGTATAACAACGAGGAGAGCTCCAAGGGCATGAAATCGTGCACAAAAATATTTTGGAATAACCAGCCGTGCAAGGAGGTGTCGCCAGCAACTTTGATAGAATAGAACAACTTGCTCACAAAACTTGAGAGAAAATAGACCGTTATTGCATTGGCCCCGGCATACTTGAAAATACTGCCGAATTTTAATCCTCTCACATCCGACAGATAATATATAAGCGCAAGGAAAATATTGGCCCAACCCGCGGTTACCAATACAAAACTGCTACTCCAAAGCGCTTTGTTGATAGGAAATACTATATCCCATACATACCCAACGATCAACATTAAAACGCCTAAGCCAACAAGGACCATCTC